>JAUXHI010000017.1 GCA_030621645.1 Mycoplasmataceae bacterium | reverse complement strand
AACCAGAAAACACAAAAGAGATTTTATCTTTCATAAAAACTAAATACTCTTCAGAAATATTATTTATGTCTGAAAGACCTAAAAAGTTTAAGAAAATAACAAAATCATTTTTTTATATTGAAGAAACTAATAAATTAATATTCTTAGTAAGGGATAACAATAATACATATGGACCAAGACCAATTGCACCATATGTTGTTGATGCATTAATCAAAGGCTATGATGTTGAAATTTTAACAACTTTAAAGATGAGTTCAGGAAAAAATCATAATGAACTAATGTTTTATAGAAATTTTGAAGTTCAAATTAGTTTTATTAATGAAAGTTGAAATATTGAAAGCATTATGCCAGCACTGCCAGATTTTGTTGAAATTGACAATGACTCAAAAATATTATCAATTTATGAATACTATAGAGATGATGAAAAAAGAAGTGGGAAAGCTGTTATTAAACAGGATTTAGCATATTCGTCACTTTGAGCATATTATTATTCTAAAGTTGGTTTTTCAATTGAAGTAGTTCCAATGCTTGAAGAAAATGATCGTGGCCAATCCGGTTTTACAGGAATTCTTAAAAAAACAATTGAACTTATTTCTAATTCAGAGAAAATAAAACTTTACTCATTAATGCCCACAACAGAAAACTTAACATATAATTCTCTAAATACAACAGAATTAGAAAAAATTGCACCAATAACGGAGGAAAAAGAAATCCAAGTAGGTTCTAGAATTATTAACAATAATCATGAGATTATGATGTTTAACATGATGACCAAATTGATTGGGCAATTTGGAGATTCTGCAAAAATTGTAAGAGATACTGAAAATGGAATGGATATTGATATATTAGTTTTATTTCCTGGGGAAAATAACATTATTTCAAAAGCAAAAATTGTAGAGGTTAAATCTTTTAATGATAACAAATATTACAAAGCGCTAGGACAGTTATTAGTTTATGAGGAAAAATTATCAAAGAGTTATAACATCAATAAGGGCAACATAGAAAAAATATTACTTTTACCAATTGAAAAAGTTAAATTAACACTAGAATTTGAAAAAACAGTTAAAAATAATAATATAACTATAGAAAGAATATAAAAAATAAATCAAATTTGATTTATTTTTTATATACTTAATATATGAAGAGATATATTGGCAATAAGCAAAAATTATTACACCACATTGATGAATTTATTCAGGATAATAATATAAAAGCCAATTCATTTTTTGACCTTTTTTCTGGAACAGGGTCAGTAGCTGACTATTTTAAATCAAAATATGATGTTTCAGCAAATGACATTATGTATTACTCATATGTTATATTAAAAGCTAAACTTTCATTTAAAAGTTCGCCAGAATTTAAAAAATTTGTTTCAAAGTACAAAACAGACCCAATTAATCATATAAATAACTTAACAAATTCTAATGGAAAAAAAATTATATTTGAAAATTTTTCACCAAAAGGTGGAAGAAAATATTTTACAGAAGAAAATGCTATAAAAATTGATTTAGCAAGAAATTTTATTGATGATATATTAGCACAAAAGGAAATTACAAAAAATGAATGATATTATTTACTAGCTTGTATCATATCTACTGCAAATTCAAAAGGCAACACTACCGGAACATTCGGTGCATATTTAAAATATTTTTCTGCCTCATCTATTAAACTAATAGAATTTAAACATATAGAAATGAATGTAGGGAATAAAGGCGTTGCTTATTCATTAGATGGTAAAAAACTAGTTAAAAAGATTGAAACAGACATCTTGTACTTAGATCCGCCTTATACTGCAATAGATTATTCACAATCATATCATTTTCTTGAATCTCTAGCTCTTTATGATACGAATGAATATAAAGGGATAACAGGTAGAAGAATAGAAAATTTAAAAGTCTCTAAATATACTAAATCAACAACTGCATTAGAAGAACTAACAGAAACAATTAAATTAGCAAAAGGTGCAAAAAATATTATAATTTCATATAGCACACATGGAATCATAAGTTTAGATGAGATCAAAAAACTTCTTGCGAAATTTTATAAAGAAGTTAAATTAAAAAAATTTGAATATTCAAAATACAGAAATGTTTATAAAAACGATAAAGGCGACCTCTATGAAGTGTTGATATTAGGGAAAGGAAGAAAAAAATGAAACCAATATTAAAATGAGCAGGTGGTAAAACAAGAATGTTAAAACATGTTCTTCCTTTAGTCCCTAAAGAAATAAATAATTATTTTGAGCCTTTCTTCGGTGGGGGTGCACTTTATATAAAATTAAAATTTAATAAAGCATATATCAATGATATTAATAATGAATTAATGAATGTTTACCAAGTTGTAAAAACAAATCCAAAAGAACTTGAAAAAAATCTAAAGATTAGTATTTCCAGAGATTCAGAAGAATATTTTTATTCTTTAAGAGAATCAGAAAGAAAAATATCATGACAGAAGGTCTCTGATATTAAAAAGGCAAGTAGAACAATATACTTAAATAAAACATGTTATGGTGGTTTATATAGAGTTAATTCCGAAGGTTATTTTAATGTTCCCTTTGCTAAAAATATTAATGGTAGAGAAATTCTTAATTATGAAAATATTTCTGAATGAAATAAAAAATTAAATAATACAAAAACATTAATTTTGAAGAAGGATTTTGAAGAAATCATTGAGAAATCTAAAAAGGGTGATTTTATTTTTGTTGACCCTCCATATTTCCCTTGATCAAAGGTGGCTAATTTTGCATCATACACCAAAGAAGGGTTTGGATTAAATGAACAAAAAAGACTTAGAGATTCACTTATTAGAGCTGACAAAAGGAGAGTTAAGTTCATACTTACTAATTCTGGAACTAAAGAAGTATATGATTTTTATAATATGTTCAAGAGGAAGAAAGTTCCAATTGTTAGAACAATTGCAAATTCAAAAAATAAAAATGGTTATTTTGAATATATAGTAAAAAATTATTAACCTATATTTCTTATGTAAATATTTTTGTATAGTTCAAACCTTTTCATTTTTTGCTTTTACTTTTAACTTTTTATATATAAAAAGTTATTTTACAAGTATATAAGACAATATTTCATAAATGTAAAAGCAAATTATCAAAAAACAATAGATAAATTCGATACATTATTTTTCATAGCGAAACACAGTAGGATTTTGAAGTTCTGCATCAACTGCTCATAAAGCTCATGCTAGGAAAATATTCTATAAAGCAGGCTTTAAGAAGAGACCTAAGTTTAGTTATTACATTAAAAGTAGAACTATAATACATTTAACTAGATTTGTAAGTGCAAAACTTAAACATAAATTCCTTAAATTAGACATAATGAAAAAAAGTAATATGTTTAACAAATAGTCACTAATGACTATTTTTTTATATAATGATGAGATAATAGATGATACAAATGACATTTGATTTAAATTACATTTACAACTCAGATGCAATATGCCTTCTTAAAAAAATGAAAAAAAGAGGGATTGTTATTGATGCTATAATCACAGACCCACCATATAATGTTTCTAGAAAAAACAATTTTAGCACTATCGGCAGACAAGGAGTGGAGTTTGGTGATTGAGATCATGGTTTTGATCAAACCAAATGATTAAAATCAATTAAAGATGTCTTGAAATTCAATGGAAATATAATTATTTTTAATGATTGAAAAAATATGGGAGATATTGCAAAAGAACTAGAAAAACAAGGTTTTGAAATTAAAGATTTAATTAGATGAATTAAACCTGCTCCTATGCCAAGAAACACAAACAGAAGATATGTTTGTGATGCCGAATATGCTCTTTGAGAGCCGTAAATAAAAATAATCTTTCTCCTAAGGGAAGAGAGAGAGAGAGAGAGAGAGAGAGAGAGAGAGAGATGCTTCCAAGTCTCAATCTTGAACATTCAACAAACATTATGATTTAAATGTTGAAGAAAAAGCATATTTAAGACCAGAATTTAAAGGTGGAACACCAACTGGTAAAAATAGATTTCATCCTACACAAAAATCCGCAAAAGTTATTCAAGACATAATAAAAATACATACAAACGAAGGCGATATTATATATGACCCCTTTTCTGGTTCTGGAGAAATATCGTTTCAAGCCAATAATTTAGATAGGTTTTTTATTGGTTCTGAGCTTGATAAAAAGTATCAAGAGAAATCTATGAAGAGGATTACAAATTCATTCATTAGACCTGCTTTTAATCACTTAGGAAACAAATATAGAATGGTTAATAAGTTGCTTTCATACTTCCCAAAAGAAATTGATAACTTTGTTGATGTATTTGCTGGTTCAGGTATTGTTTCTGCTGCTTTTAAATCAGCAAAGAAATATTATTTAAATGATTATAATCCAGGAGTATATTTAATATTAAATTACTTATGAAATACAGATGCTAAACAAATAATCAATGATATAGACAAAATAATTAAAAAATATAAACTAGAAGATAGTAAGTCTAAAGATTTCAAAAAAAATTACAAAGAATTAAGAGAATCTTATAATAAAGCAAAAACTAATAAAGACCCTAGAAAGTTGTACACATTGGTTATTTTAGGTTTCAATCAACAAATTAGATTTAACTCAACAAAGGGATTTAATATACCTGCTGGAAAACAACAATGAAATGATTATCAAAGAAATAAAACAATAGCCTTTGTTAATGCCTTTAAAGCAAAACCAAAAGAAATCCATAATCAAGATTTTGAAGATTTTGTTGATGATATATTGGAAAAAGTGGATATTGACAAAACAATATTCTACTTTGATCCACCATATTTACTTTCAAATGCAACATATAATGATTTATGAAATAAAAATTCAGAAAAACGTCTAATTGAATTAATTAAAAATATTAACAGAAAAAAAGGCAAAGTAATTTTATCAAATGTAATTGAATCTAAAGGGAATATAAATAACGAGTTGGTTAACTTATTAAAAGTTAAAAATTTCAATAAAATTGAAGTTAACAATGTTTCATATTCTAATTCAAACTATCAGAGAAAGAAGGAACATCTTGATAGAGAGGTAATTATAAAGAATTATGAGTAATAAAAAATTTAAACTATTTAAATTTGGACTATCCGAACACAAAAGAACTGATCTATTGTTTAGTTATTTTTCAGCTGCAAAATCAATTAATAAACTCAAGGGATACGATTGAACAATAGATGAAGAATATGTTCTTAAAATCTTAAAAGAAAACAACTTCTTTAAAATGCAAAAAAAAGAAACTAATATTGAAAGAGAAGAAACTCTATTTAAACATTACTTAAAAATAATGAATATAGTAGATGGAAAAATTGAACCCACAAATAATTCACTAATTGTTGATAATGTTACTAGCTATGAAGAAAAAGATTTTTTTAATTTTACTTGACAAGAATATTGATATATACAATCCATATTAAAATTTAGTAATAATGATTTGCTTGATCTTGCTTATGTGTTGAAAATAGGAAGGGGCAATATTGAATCTTATGTCGATTATTTCATTGTTAATTTAGAAAACACTAAAAATAATTTAAGAAATCAAATAATCTCAAATAATCTTGACAAAATTAAATCTGAAATATCATTAAATTCTGGAATACCAAAGAAAATGAGTTACTATAACCATTTAACAGTTCTTGGGAAAGAAATTGCTAATCAATACATTGATGAAGTTTTTATAAACCATCAAAATGAATATTCAATTGATCTGTTATCAAAGTTAAGTGATTATTTATCATATAAAAAATTGTCCAAAGGATATTATGAATTATTTTTTGGAAAACCAGAAAAAATTAAAAATAAGGTTATTAAAGCTTTAAGAAAAAAAGATTATTCTTCAATTAAACAAATGATTCCAAAAACCATTGACGAAAAGCTTGAAAATATATTTTTGAGAAGAATAGGTGGTGTGTATAATGATTATAAAAATTTAATATTTAATCATTTAAATTCATTACCAGGAATTAAAATAAATCAAATTACTGGTAAGATAGATATTGAAAAACCTTATGAATCCTTGTATGATGCAATTCAAAAAAATATATATTCACAAGATAAGTTTTCTTCATCAGATTATATCCCTCCAAAAAAATTGCTTGAAATATTGGGCATAGAAAATAATATTTTTGATGATGACACTACATTATTTTATGAAATTTGAGAAAGTTATTATAATAGAGAACAAATAAGACAAATACTTGAATGAAATTGAAAAAATTCTTCAGGGATTTATTCACTAATTTCAAATCATACCTATTTTAAAGGCAAAATACCACCTCATGTTTTATATGAATTTGTAATTGGGCTTTCTATTTTTTATCATGATAATAGAGTGGCTTTACAAAATAAAACATTACTAAAACCTTGAGATAAATTAAAAAGTTATTTTGGACTAAATTTTAATAGAATGCTTTTACCGACAGGTCATGCTCCAGGCGGAAGAGCAGATATAATTAGAGAAGTAGGAAAAGTGATTGAATTATATGAACCAACTATCCAAATTTATAGGCAGGCAGGACATGAACTAGAAGGGATAGTTAGTCACTTGTTGAAAGTTGAAAATGCAACTGTTTCCTTTTTGGTTGCACCAGAAATTGGCCCTCTTGCTGTAGCTAGTTTTAAAGGTGTTAATAAACATCATCTTAAAGAAAAAAGGAAAAAAATTGCTTTTATGACAACTGAAGATGTAATTGAAACTTTTTTGTCAATATAAATTAAATCATCACAAATTGCATCATTTTATGATGTAATTTTAATATGTTAATTAAAGAAAAAAATAAATATTTAAAGTTTTTGATAAAAACTTTCATGGATAACAATTTCAGAATAATGACTCTAAAAGAATTGAATAAAATTTTAAAAAATCAAATAGATAATGGCAAATTTAAAACTAATGCTGTTAATTATAAAAATTCATTAAGAGAGGCAATATACTCACATTCATTATCATCAATAGCAAGAAGTAACTATGAAACTAAAAGACATATTTTTATTTCAGATGAATTAGGAACAGGGGTCTGGGCAGTATCTGATGAGTATATCATCGCAAATGGTTTGATGAGAAACGAATTAATTCCTATGTACAAAAATTATCTTGAATATCAAATGTTAATACTTAATCATTCATCTATTAAATAAAAAATATAATTTATTTAAAAACATTATTGATGTTTTTTATAATTCCTTTGGGTTAAAAACCTAAAGGAGATAAAAGTGACAAAAACTAAAAGAAAATTTATAGATTTAAGTTTTACGTTAGGTGCAGTTATATCTGTACCTTTTATTGTAGAAGCAACAGTTATGAAACCAACACCTACAGTTTCTGAATTTAAACAATTCAAAGACTATGTAGAGGGTGTTGATAAAAATAAAAAGGAAAATGAAACTTTAGAAGAAGCAATCATTAAAGATATGCATTCTGATAAAGTATTTACTCAAATGAGTTTTGATACCTTTGAAACTACATATTCTGATAAAGAAGTAGTTATAAAGGATCAATACATCAATTTAATAGGTAGAGAAGCTCCATTTGGAGCTCCATACGTAGATATTACAGATATTGATAAAATAACCTTTATAAACTCTGTAATAACCTCTACAGAGGCAACAAATATTACCTCTGAATCCAAAGGATATGAAATAGCAATAGAAAACTCTATTATTACTCCTTATTTCAGATCTAATAAACCATTTACATCTATTTCAGTTACCTATGGTAACTTGAATATATACCCTACTAACCATATTGAGACATTTGATATTAATTATGGATATAAGATATCAAATGTAAATGAAGTTGTTGATGGTTGATATGAAAAAGAAACAGTATTTAATAAAGGAACTGTTTCTAATTCATATGTAAAGAATGGAAAACTGTAATGCATTACTTCTATAGTATCCAGTTTTGATTTGCAGTATTATCTCCAATAATATTGCTTTTATCAATAATGCTTTTAAAAGAAGGTTCTATTCTATGAGAACAATATAAATTTAGAAAGAATTGAAGTAAATTTGAAGTGCCTACATGAGAAAACTTCGTAGAAGTTCCTTATCATAAGAACATCAAATTAAAATGAAGAGTACCACAAGGCACTCTTAATAAACCTTTATACAGACTTATGGCAGATAACATCTTTAAGTCTGATAAGGCTAGAAAATCATTAGGACACAGTATTTCTGCTAATTCTTTTGGATTTGGGTTATCAACCAACAAAAGAAGTTATATAAATGCTGTAGACTGAACAGAAATGGGTCCTGCAGAGATTGTAGTTACATCAGTAGATGTATGAATCAGAGGAGAAGGTCTTGAATATAGATATAAGATCACCAGTATAGAAGAGTTGTCTATGACAACTTCTGGAGATCTTATACTTAAAGTAAGAGAAAGGGCTTGACCTGTAAGAATACAATTATCAAAGAAACAAGACTATACTGACTTCGTTAATATGGTTTACTCTCTATTTGCTCCTGCTAGAAAGAAACAAAGAGAGAAGAAACAAAAAACAATAGAAAAATATAAAATGTTGGATAGTTTAGTTCCTACTGATTTTATGGCAGATTAAAAAAGAATAAAAAAATAGCAAAAATAGTAATATTTTTGCTATTTTATATATGAGGACAAAAAAGTTCCTCAAAATCTTTATTTCATAAGAAACAATAATATAAAACAAAAGAAGCGTTATGTCTGCTTCTTTTCTTTATTCAAAAGAAAGAAACAGAGAAAATGAAAAATACCAATATCTTGGTTATTTACTTGTAATTATTGTTGGGGACATCAAAACTATGATTACTGTAGTTAATCAAATTGTAAAAAAAGTTGTTTTTTTAATATAATTTAATTATAATGCGTATAAAAGTAAGAAATTATAAGAAAGAAAAAATTAGGAGAACAAAAAGATGCACAACTTAAATGTAAAAATTTAATTGATACATGAGGCATCGCAAATTTTGCTTCTTGTCAAATTATGTCTAATGCTAATTCTTGTTTTGATAATTTTTTAGGAGGGTTTTCTTTTTATATGCTTGAAATGTAGTCTCCTTAGGGTTATTGGTTTGCATAGAGTCGGCATATAATTTTTTAATAGCTTCTTAACAATTTCTTCAAAATCTATTCTTAAAATAATAGCTTCTTTTTGATTAGCAATTGTTGGTTTTAAAGCTTTATCATTAATTCAACCCTTTTCTTTTAATTCATAGGCAAAGGTACCTTGTTTAATGTGAATAGGAGATGTACCTTCTGGTTTTACTATTTGCTCACCTACTTTTAATTCATCTAATTGACTAATAGAAAATAAAGCTTTAACATAGTCATGTTCATTAACATCAATTTTATCTCCCTTATAAGTAGAAATATTTTTGGTTCTTATTTTAGTAATTTCTTTTTAACTTAATTTTTTGCTTGCCCTTTCAATAGTTTCGATGTTTCCATTTTGCATAAAAATATAAACTCCACTATTAGCCTCAATGGTTTTTGCTACCTTTTCACTATATGCATTCATTAGTTGCAATAGCTGTTGTTCAAAAAGGCATAACCACTGATCCAATAATGGAAGGACCATGAATACCAAAGGATCAGAAGAAGGAAATTAAAAGAACAATTATTATAACCCCCATAATTCCATTCGTTAAAATATCCTGTAGTGGTTGCAAGTGATATTGCTAAGAATGAATTTAAATCAAAACCTAATAAATGTCTTAATGAACCAAATACTATTCCAATAAATAATAATGGTGTTAAAACTTGAAATGAGTCTGAAATAGCAGAAGGCACTTGAGGAGGTAATCTTAATGTAATTTTAAACTTCACAAATAATTTATAAATTTCTACAGCTAATAATGCAGAAACTATAGCACTAAATATTGATTCTCCCCCCCATAGCATGAATTGTTAGTGAGAAATAATCAAATCATACTAAATAGGCAAAAAACCCCATCATTCCAGACAGTGATGCCCCTAGACCATATGTTTTTCCAAGATCAGCAGCAATTCCAAATGCTGCATATAATCCCATAGCACCCATGGAGAATCTATAAATTGTTGTTAAAAAATTAACAACCTGTGGAGGCATTTCATCTTTTAAATATTCTCCATCACCAAGTGGAAAATTAAGAATAATTAAAAACATTGAACCAACAATAATAAATGGTATTGTAGCAATTATCCCATTTCTTACGGAAAGTAAATGTCTTTGGGTTGATAATTTTTCCATAAAAGGACCAACAGTTTTTTCAAATCAATCCATTGCTTTTGAATTAAATGATTTATTTGGATTGTGTTCTTTCATATTTTGAATTTCCTTCCATTGTTCTATTTAAAATATTCAAGATATTTTTTATGGGCTTGAAATAATTCATCAAAAATTATTTTTGCCTGTTTTTCACTATGTGCTAAAGGGTTAATTGTTAAGGCAATATAAGCCATTTGCTTATCTTTTTTCATGAATGCCTCAACAGCCATTCTTTCAAAACTTTTTAAATGTTGTGTATAACCTTTTAATTGTTCTGGAAGATCACCCACATTAACTGCAACTGGCCCATTTTTTCCTATTTTTGCTGTTACTTTGATAACAGAATTACTTGGTAAAGAAGGTATAGTTGAGCCATTTTGAATATTGACTGTGGATTCCTGTGTTTGCATCTGTGTGAATTTGCTGTAACAATTCACAAGCAATATCTGAATAATATGCTCCCCCTCTTTCTTGTAGTTCTGGTGGTTTAACATCCAAATTTACATCAGTATATTTTTTAAAAAGACTTGTTTCAATTTTTTTAACTATTGAAGCTCTTGTTTCTCCCTTATCATTAAAATCCTTTAATTGTTTTGCTAACATTTCATCAAACATGAAATAATATCTATGATATGGACAAAGTAAAACACCCATACCCTTTAGTAATTCAGGCTCAGCATTCATAGAAACAATATTTCTCATTGTTAAATCAGCATCTATTTTAGTAATTCTTTCAATAGTTTCCTTAGTTTTGTCTTCTCCATTTATATAAATATTTAATCCTGCGAAATTAATTTTTATATTTTTTATATTAACATTTCACATTTTTGCAATTTGCATTTTAAGTGCAATGGGTACATTGCACAATCCAATTATTTTTTTATGCTTTGAATATCTCATTAATAATTCAGAAATCATTCCTGCTGGATTAGTAAAATTTAGCATTTAGGCATTTGGAGCATATTGAGATATTTCATTTGAAATATCCAATAATATAGGTGCTGTACGAAGAAATTTAAATAACCCACCAGCACCATTAGTTTCTTGTCCTAATTCTCCATGAGATAAAGGAATAGATTCATCTAATATTCTGGCATCAAGGCCACCCACCCTTATTTGAGTCATTATAAAATCTGAGTTTTTTATTGCCTCAATTCTATTTAAGGTTTTTACAACCTTTCAATTAAATCCATATTTTTTGATCATTCTATTTACTAGGTCAAATATGATATCTAATTTCTTTTCTCCATCAATAATATCAACCAGTCATAGTTCATTAATATCTAATTTTTCATGTCTCTTAATCAAGCCTTCAATTAATTCAGGAGTATAGGAACTTCCTGCACCAATAATTGCTATTTTCAATTTTTACTTCCTTTCTTTTTGTTTTTATATTTAAAGCAGTCACATATTACTCTTTCTCTATCATAAATCTT
>JAUXHI010000028.1 GCA_030621645.1 Mycoplasmataceae bacterium | reverse complement strand
ATTTTGTCAACATTCCTTTTCTTATGATTAAATTTAATATGGTTTTTAATTATCCCAACATTGTTATTTATTATAGTGATGATTAAATACAAGAATATTATATTCCTTTTTATATTCCTTTGTTTTACTCCAATAATTGTAAATATGTTTTTACCTGAAGCACAACCACCAACTGTAAAGATACAAGCAAAAATAAAAACCATATATGAAGGATCTATTTTTGTTGAATATCAAAAAGAGAAATATTATGTGATTTCTGGTTCAACAGAAGAATATATGATTGGTGATATAGTGGAACTCTCAGCTCCTTTTTTTGAATTAAAGAACAATGATATATTTTCACTTTTTGTTTTGTCTAATGGAGCTAAATATTACTCATATGATGATCCAGAAGTAGTTCAACAATCAAATTCAATAAGAAATAAATTACTTAGTAGCATTATTGAACAGAAAAATGAATATTCAAAATATACTGAAGCACTTTTATACAAAAAGAAAAACAACGATACAAAAGAAATATTTGATTTATCTAACAATCTTGGAATTTCACATCTATTTATAATATCTGGATTTCATATTTCACTCTTTATGGTGGTGCTGGATAAGATAAATGCAAAATGAATAAAGCATAATAAAATAAGATCATTGTTAAATTCATTAATAACTTTAAGTTTTTTATGATTTATCTTTATGCCACCAACTGGTTTAAGAGCACTTCTAGCAACAACAATTCATAAACAGTCTAAATTATCTTCAATAGATTCATTGGCAGTAACAGCACTCTTATTCTTTATGTTCAATCCATTTATTATGTTTACAGCCTCCATGCTTTTATCATTTGGAATAACTTTTGCCATTTATATGATTATTGATTCAAAACCAAAAGGGAAGACATTCCTTATTGCGCTAATATCTCTAACAGCATTTTCAATATCTATGCCCATTGTTGCAACTTGAAATAATAAATTTAATTTATTAGCTCCTGTATTTACTATTTTACTTTCTCCAATAGTATCTGCATATTACATACTGATTATATTAACGCTTCCATTACACATGATTTCATTTATATTTGATCCATTATTTTGAATTCTCAATATTATTCTTTCTACATTAAGTTTAGTCACCATTGAAATATATAAAGATATTATTGATTGATGAAAAGCATCTATATTACTGATATCAACTTATGGAATAATTCATATTACTAGAAATCATAGAACTTGAACCTTTTTAACATTATTCATAAACATATTTCTAATAAATATATAATTTTAATAATGAAATACATTATTGAATCAAAATCATTTCAAATAGTAAATAAACTTATCAATTTAATCAAAGCAAAAAGCGATGTTATGGATGAGAATTTTTTAGTATTTGATTATGAACAAGATAATGGACTACAAGAAGCTTATAATCAATTTTTGTCAACAGATTTATTTGAAACAAATAAACTTATTGTTTTAAAAAACTTCACATTAATTAATGAAGAGAAACCATCTAAAGCTAGGCTATCAATTCTTAATGATATTATCAATACAGAATCTGATAACACTATCATTCTTACTATAGATAAAATCAAGAAAACTAAATCTCAGTGAAAAAAAGTAAGTTCATCATTAGAACACTTAAGTCAAGATGTTCCTAAAGGTAATGATCTAAATAATTTTATTAAAAAGTATTTTAATAAATATGGAATTGAATACGACGCATCAGTAGTTAACTTAATAATCGATAGAACAGATGGTAACTTTGATATATTGATTAATGAATTATCAAAACTTCAATTATTAAACACACAGATAACTTCAAAGGTTGCTTCTGAAACTGTTTATGTTTACAAAAAGGAATCAATCTTTAAACTTATTGAAACATTGTTTAGCAATAATCCTGAGAATATAGAGAATGTGATGAAATCACTTTCTGCTAATGGGATGACATATATTACAATGTTGCAGTTCTTAATTTCAGATTTAACATTAATATTGCAAGTTAAATTACATATAGAGAACAATAGTTATTTTGATAGAAATAAAATATCTGAAGAAACGGGAATCAATTCTTATAGATTACTTAAAGCTAATGAGAAGGCACAAAAATTATCAAAAGAATCATTATATAAACTGCTAGAGGAAGTGATAAATCTTGAAAGTGGATTAATGATAAATAATCCAGAAGATTCTGAATTAATTATTAGAACAAAGCTTTTAAGTAGTAAAATATAGGAGTAAGGAAAATTATGAAAAATTTAGAAGTAGCAATTATAGGAACAGGTAGATTTGGTACAGGAGTTATTGAAAAACTATCAACATATAAAAATATAAACATTATAGCAATAGATACAAATGAAAAGATACTAGCAAAACTAACTGGTGTTGACAGTATATATGTAGGAGATGCTTCTGATGAAGACTTTTTAACATCACAAGGTCTTGATTCTGTTGATGTATTTGTAGTGGGGATTGGAGAAAATATTCAATCATCTTTATTAATTGCTTCATCAATTAAAACAAATTTTCCAAAAGCAAGAATCATTGCTAAATCTGTTTCAAAACAACATGAACAAATATTAAATCAAATTGGTGTTACTGAATTAGTAAACCCAGAAAGATCTGCAGCACGTAGAGCTTCTATAAAAGTAATTTCACCAATAGCATCTCAATTATCATCAATGTCAGAACAAATTTTTGAAATTGATGGTGGAGTTGCATTAGTTAAAATTGTTATTCCAAAGGCATTCCACAAACTAAGTCTTAAAGACATTGATATTCCTTTGGGGATAAATGTTTGTTTACTATATAGAAATGGTGAAGCATTTATACCAAATGGAGATACAATTTTTGAACCAAAAGATGAAGCAATAATTATTGGCAAAACTAATGATTTACTTAACATAATTCAAGAATTCCAAATTGAAAGAGTTCACGATAAAACTATTGAATGATAATTAATTTTTATGTGTTATTATTAAAACATAAAAAACAAAGGAGGGGCCATGGAAAGAAGAATGCAAAAAGTATCTGTTAAATTAGAAACAGAAGGAATTGACGCACAAGAGTCAATGGATATCATTAACGCTTTTGAAACTCAAGATTTTGTTATCAAAATTGATAGAGTTGAAGGAAACGTATTATTTGGTGAGTCAAGTTTATCTTGAGTTGACACAAGACAAGCGTTATCTAAATTATTAGGTGACCATTTCAAAACACAAATAAGAATGTGAATAGAAGGCTAATTGCCATCAATGAAAATTACAGTTTATCTGTAATTTTTTCATTTAAATTTAAAATAGTAATATATTTAAAATAATAAAAGACATTCATAAACGAATGCCTTTTTTATTTTATTATTTATTTGAAATAGAATGAACTTTAGACTTTAATCTTGCAGCTTTATTTTTGTGGAAAACACCTGATGTTACAGCTTTATCAATTAATTTGATTGCTAAGTTAATGTCTTTAACATCTTTTGCTTCTTGAGCTTTTTTTATTATAGTTTTGATTTCTGATTTTAAGCTTTTATTTCTTAAATACTTCTTATCATCTTGTCTTCTTCTTTTTTTGTTTGATTTAATATTTGCCATGTTTTTCCTTTGTTTGATAATTGTTCATAAAGTTCTTTGAACAATAGTTATTATAGCAAAAATATATATAATTAGAATAGTATGAATGATTTTAGAAAAAGATTTGAAAAAAAAACAAGAAACTTATTTAACAAAGATACTTTTAGATCTAATAAAAACAAATTTCTTGGTGATATTTTTAAAACTAAAAAAAACAAAACTGAATCATCTGAAAAAACAAAAAAAGTTATAAAGACTAATGTTGAAGCTTTAGGAAAGACATGAAACATTTTTTTCAAAAAAGGAATTCCTTATTTAAACTACTTCAATATATTTTATGCACTACCTAAAAAAATTACAATATATTTAATGGTTTTGGGATTCATGATCTTTATAGGTTGTGGTATTCCATTATCATATGATTTTCTATTAGAAAACATATCTTGATATACCCCCCTGCCATTTAATGTACTAATTGGAATTGCCTGAACATCAATATCTGGATTACTTCTTTTACAAGCTGCTACAACAGGATATGCATATCTTTCAAAAGAGTCTCTAGTTAAAGCTAGAATTGAAAGAACTGGCAAAGTAATGAGATATAGATTTTATGCCTTTTTGCTTATCACAATAAACGTTTTATTCACAATTGTAACTTTGTTGTCAATACCATATGATTTCTCATCACATGCACTATCATGAACATCCCTTTTTGTTTCATTAAGTTTAGCTTTGTTAACTACATGAGTTTATAAGTATCAAAAATCTTTATTACAAAGACAAGCATTTGTTGAATTACAAGAAAAAACAAGAAAACATTTACCTGAATCACAAGAAGAGATTACTTTAGAACAAAAACTTTCACCTTTCTTGTATCTTGATCAAAAATCAGTTCTTAAAAATCAAGAGTATGTAAAAGAATTAGATAAGATACTTAAAAGAAAAGAAAAGAAAACCGCTAAATCAATTACAAAGGATTTAGAAGTATCTTGATTAGAAAAAACAAGAATTTGAAACTGAAAAATTGTTAAAAACCTATCAACAAAAGCAAGAAAGTTTGACTTCTTAACAAAGTGATTTATAAGTTTCAAAAACAAATTAAGAAAAATTAGAAGTAAGTTCAAAAAATAATTAATACATACCTATGTACAAAAGACCAAAAGCAATATCAGGATCAAAATATGTATTCCTTAACTATTTAAAAGGAGACATTTTTGCTTGACTTACAAATAATACAAACTATAAAATGTTAGCAGCCAATGACCAAGTGTTAAGAGATGCTTCTTTATGAAGATGAGAATCAGCACAGCTTCCTTGAGGGG
>JAUXHI010000039.1 GCA_030621645.1 Mycoplasmataceae bacterium | reverse complement strand
ATTTCAAGTCTTACATTATATCTTGATACCATATCAAATTTACTTTCCCTTAAAAAGTCTAAGAACATTTTAATCATCCCCCAATTCTTTCACAAATTCATCACATATTTTTTCATCATACTCTCTTAATCTATTTATAAACCTAAATATAGATAGCTTATGAATTTTTATGAACCTCATAGCTATTCTCTTTTCAGTCACAATGTCATTTGATATTCTAAACCTTTTTATAAAAACTTTAACCATCTTATCCTCCAAATATTTCATGTATATCACCTACTTATTTACTATTAATACAATCACTATAAAAAATATAATTAATAATACCATTTTCATCAACCTCCATTAAAATAATTTTAAATTTTCTTTTTCTAGTTTTTTAATTTTATTCTGTATCATTTTTTCCTTTGCACTATAATTTTTAACAAATATCCAGTTACTGAATACAGATTTTTTAATTGCTTCTTCAAACTTATTTACATCTTTTACTTCTACTGTGTAAACTAATCTTTTTAATCTTTTTCCTTTTGATTCACTAGAAATTAATTCCACTACATCACCTAAATGTTTAATTATTGATTCCCAATAATAATCTAATGCCCCAACTGTATAGTAATCTCTAACACTAATGGTTTCTATAATACATTTATTCATTTAGATCATCTCCTTATAAAATCTAAAATAACATCCTTTGTGCAATGCCAACCTTTCTATTTCTTTTTTTATATATTCATCAGCTAGTTCTTCGGTACTATATAGTCCGCACCTTGAAGAAGAGCTATTCCCTTTGTAATCTGTCATTACCTTAATCACTAAATATTTCATCCAAGTCATCCTCCTTTTTAATAGTTATTTCTTTACACCCTTGGAATAATAGTATTCCTATTCTATCTATTGCTTCTGACAATATAGGGTATAATTCTATTCTTTCCCTAACATCAAAACCATTTATGAAAGTAACTTTGATCTCATACATTTCATCATCCCCTCAATGTTACCCATCTTCTAGTTGCAGAACTTATATAGTCACCCAATATTGTTTTGTTTGTATAGGCTTCTATCTCTTTTTTGTATAATCTCCTACATACTATGTATTTGTATACACCCCTATACACAGAACTGTAAACACTATCATACACGTTTTGTGATTTCATAAGCTCAAGTGCTGCACTCTTAAATTTTTTTAGTTCTGTTTTATCTAACCCATCTACAAATTCGTCAATGAAAAACTTATCGCCTTCTAAGTTACTAGTCATCTTGATACCTCCTTTTTTTCAATATATCAATGCACTGACTAAATGAATATACTTCATCTTTCTTTAATTGCTCTTTGTGGTACTTAGGGTAATATGGATATATCTTGCCATTTATTATAACATAATTATCATAGTCTGACAATACCCTACTCATTTTCATCATCTACTAAAAGGCATATTCCATAGTGTACACTACCACATTTAGGGCAAACAAATTGGCAATCTTCCCATTTATCTTTAAACAATTCTACGAAATATATATCAGCAAATTTTCCAAAATCTTTAATAGTAGCTTTATTCCATTCTTCTCTAGTACTATATTCAGCACAACATTCACACTTTATTTTTATTGACATTGTGTCCACCCCCTGTTATATTCTAACAATACTTAGTTTACCTTTGTACATTGATCTGATTAATCTTTCCTCCATATGATGTTCTGATATTAATATTAATTCTTCGTAGTCACTCATGTATTCTTTAACAAATCTTCTAGTATCTTTACTTTTAATATCTAAAAGTACCCTTGATTGTTTAATTCCTAACCCCCTTAATATAATCCTAGCAAATACACATTTAATTAATGTACCACTAACTAAGATTGTGTTTCTCTTACCTAATTGTTTAGATGCTTCAACTAATTTAAAAAAGTTTGTACCTTCTCTAGACCCCATTATAACTAGTATTAATTTCATTTTGAATCATCTCCTTATTTTTCATAAATAGGCTTACCATTTTCAAATCCTATGACTACTCTACTACTAGGTCTCTTGAACCCTTCCACATTCTGCTTTACACTAACTAAATTTTTCGAAACAGTATCAACCTCGTCGTTCCACAATTCACCATTTAAAAATGTTAATGGATTAGGTCTAAACTGTATAACCTTATTAGCTTCTATGTATCTAGGTAAAAACTCAATAATATCTTCTCTGTCTTTTTCTTTAAGCAATTTCCATTTAGCTAAGCATTTCTTTCTACTAGTTTTTTTACCATATAGTTCCCAAAATTCATTAAAACTATCGTCTGATTGAGATCGGACAAGAGTGTTTTCTATAACAGTTTTTATAACAGTGTTTACAATAGGTATAGTTGGTTCATTTTGTATACTTCCATGATTCATTTCGGCGAATGGTAATTGATATAATGAAATAACCAATTTACCTACGATAGAATACCATTTAGTCCTATCATATTTATTTTTATTATAACTATCACTAACTAAAATTCCTTCTTTTTCTAAATGTTTGAGC
>JAUXHI010000020.1 GCA_030621645.1 Mycoplasmataceae bacterium | reverse complement strand
CTCAATTTCATTAATAAGAAGAACAAGCATTGTAATGAAAAAACTAGATTATCTAGTTGAGGATGTTACTTATAAATCAGAATCATTAAATGTTGCTGTTGAGGCAATAAACAAAATATCAAATTATGTTTTAACATTTGATGCATTAACTAAAAAAGGATTCAAATCTCTTTCAAAACTTGTTTCAGAAAATAGAAATTATTTCTATACATTGGCAGAGAAACTAAAAGAAACAAAAAAACAACCAAAACCAACAGCAAAAGTAGTCGCTAAAAAGAAAACAACTAAGAAATAATGGCACTTAAATCACTATTTTTACCAGCAACAATATTTTTAATGGGTTATGTATTAGGAAAACATGGTGATTCCGAATTACATATATTTATTGAAGATTGAGTATCAAAAACTAAAGAAGCAAGAAACGAACTTGCTACTTTACTTCTAGATGTAATGGAAAGAGTTGAATCAATCTCATCAGATGAGGTTAAAGCAAACTTTGAAAAAGCATCAGAAATAATTAAAGATAAACTAGAAGAACTAAAAGGCTAAGATGAAAGATAAATTACTACATGAATTAAGTTGAAGAGGATTACTTAACAACATAGCTAATGAAGAAAACTTAGATGAGATAATTTCATCTAAGTCTTCGTTTTATGTTGGCATAGACCCAACCTCTGATTCATTACATATTGGTCACTATATGGTTATCTCATTGGCAAGAACATTACATCAATATGGTTTAACACCTGTTTTTGTAATTGGTGGTTTCACAGGTAGCATTGGTGATCCTTCAGGAAAACATGCAGAGAGAAAACCAATTTCAGAAGAAATAATTGATGCCAATAGTATAAAACTTAAAAAACAAATCACTGAACTAGCTAATAAAGCGGGACTAACTAATTTTATTATTTGAAACAATAAAGATTTATATAAAGATATGTCAATAGTTGAGTTATTTCAAACATATGGTAAATTATTTAATCTTAATAGTATGTTAAGTAAAGATATTGTTAAAACTAGAATTGAAACAGGTATTTCATTTACAGAATTCTCATATCAAATATTCCAAGCAATAGATTATTTACATTTATTTCAAAATAATAATGTAAAACTTCAAATTGCTGGACAAGATCAATGAAGTAATATAGTAACTGGTCTGGAATTAATCAGAAAAATAGAGGGCCCTGATGTCAAAGCAGCAGGAATTACTGTTAATTTAATAACTGATGCACATGGTAATAAAATTGGTAAAACAGAAGGAAAACCAATTTGATTAGACAATTCTAAAACATCTGAATATGAATTTTATCAATATATATTCAACCTAACAGATGAACTAGCAGAAGTTTTATTGAGAACTCTAACATCTATTACAGAAGAAGATCTTACTCGTGTTGCAAACATACATATTACAAATCCTTCAGATAGAGTTATACAAAAAGAACTAGCTGACAGATTAATGTTAGTAATATATGAAAATGATTCATTCTCAAATGCATATAATACTTCAATGATTGTTTTTAAAGAAAAATATTCAGAATTATCAGCACAAGAAGCACTTGATGTATTTGGCGAATTACCAATTATTGAATATTCAGAAAATTTAATAGATTCTGCAATTAATTCAAATGTAATTGCTTCAAAGAGAGAGTATAGAGACTTAATTAAAGTAGGGGCAGTTAAAGTCAATGGTGAATCTGTTGAAGAAGGCAAAAAGATTATTGATGGTGACTACATCGATAATAAATTTATAATTATAAATCTTGGTAAAAAGAAAAAATTTATAATTTGAAAGTAAAAAAATAATGGAAGTAAATAATTTAATAAAAGAAATCCAAAACCATGAAAGAATAATTATTCTTAGACATCAAAATCCTGATGGAGATGCTTTGGGTTCTCAATTTGGCTTAGAATCTTTTATTAAACTAAACTTTAAAGGTAAAAAAGTTTATTCTTTTGGTGAAGATGAAACTGAAAAAAATCTAAATTTATTTTTTCCAAAAGCAAAAATGGGCAAGAAATTATTTTTTAAAGATTCTTTATTAATTGTTGTCGATACTGCTAACAAAGAAAGAATATCAAATAAACCATATTTTAATCTTGTAAACAAAACTATTAAAATTGACCACCATCCAAATAATGACAAATATGGTGATATTAATATTGTTGATCTTAAGGCTGCATCAACAACAGAATTATTAATAAAATTATTTACGGAAAAACCAAAATATAAAATAGATGCTAAAACAGCATTCTATCTTTATATAGGTTTGATAACTGATACTGGAAGATTTATGTTTCCGTCAGTTACAGGACAAACATTATTAATGGCTTCAAAAGTTAAGTCTTTACTTGATGAGAAAAAAATAAGAAGTTTTTATCAAACAATGACAACTGTTCCAAACAATGTTGTTAGATTAAGGTCAGTAATAATGAAAGATCATGATTTATCTGGAAATGTTGCTTCATTCCAAGCCAAGAAGGATTTTGAAAAACAATTTAAAGTTTCTTATAATACTTCAGCAGCACAAGCCAATACACTTCTACAATCACAAGAAGCTACTTATGCAGTTTATTCAACATGAGATGCTAAGAATATGCTTTGAAAAACCTCTTTAAGATCAAAAGATAAATCAGTTAATGATATTTGTGAAAAATTTGGAGGAGGAGGACACTCAATGGCATGTGGTGTCAAATTAGAAAAGAAAAAAGACTTTGATAAAATTGTGACAATGCTAAAAAAACGTTAATGAATAACTATAACTTGCTAACCAGATCAGCTTATACATTCTTTAATTCATTACTTAAGATTGATGACATCATTGATTATGCTGTCAAAAATAATTTAAGTAATGCATTTTTGGTTGACAAGAATTATATGCATGGTACAATGGAGTTTTATTTTAAGGCATTAAAAAAAGGAATAAAACCTATCATTGGTTTGGAAGTTGACTTTAATAATCAAAAATTAGTTTTTGTTGCTAAAAACTTTAATGGTTATAGAGAACTAATGAAACTTTCTTCAACTATTGCTTTGAAAGAGACAGACAAACTTACTTATGAGCCTTCTCCAAATGTTCATCAAGTAAAGGTTGATTTACCAATTGTTTCTTTTATTAAAAAATCTGATAAGAAAACACTTAAAATGTTTTCTTCTATTTCTAATTTAGAATTAACAGGAAAAGAATCACATTTTTTAACAAAAGAAGAAATGTCAAAAGAAGCAATTACTGAAATTGATAAGATTATCAAAGAAGTTAATTTAGTAATTCCTGAACAAAAAAATGTTTTACCAAACTATATTAAAGATGGTAAAAAAGTAAACTCATCAGAGTTCTTTCAAAAGTTACTTAACAAAGGTCTTAAAAACTATATTATTTCAAATAAAATAAAAAATAGTGATGAATATACAAAAAGAATTAAATATGAATATGATGTTATTACCAAAATGGGATATGCAAATTATTTTCTTATTGTTTGGGACATTGTAAAGTTTGCAAGAGATAATGATATCTATGTTGGGCCAGGAAGAGGATCGGCAGCTGGTTCACTTGTATCTTTTGTTTTAGGGATAACAACTATTGATCCAATTAAAAATGGATTACTTTTTGAAAGATTTTTAAATGAGGAAAGAATATCAATGCCAGATATTGATATTGACTTTGATGATAAAAGAAGATCAGAAATAATAGAACACATTATTAATAAATATGGGAATGATAGAGTAGCTCAAATAATTACATTTCAAACCTTAAGAGCAAGGATGTCTATTAAAGATATCGCTAGAATAAATAATGTGCCATCATCTCAGTCAGACGTTCTTTCTAAAGCCATTCCAGAAGGAGCGACATTAAGAGAAGCATATAAAGAAAATAAAGCATTTAAACTTGCTGTAGATTCTTCTTCGATTAATACTGAAATTTTTAAATCTGCAAAATTAATTGAAAGATTACCAAGACAACACTCAACTCATGCGGCTGGAATAGTTTTATCTCCAGTAGAAATATATAAAAATGTTCCAGTTCAAAAAGGTTATGAGAACATACACCTAACTCAGTATTCAATGCAATGAATGGAAATCAATGGATTGCTTAAAATAGATATTCTTGGATTAAGAAATTTATCTTTCATGGATGAAATTTTGAAATTAATTGGTAAAAAAATTGACATCAACAAAATTCCACTTAATAGACCAGAAGTATACAAATTATTATCAGCTGGAATGACTGTAGGTATATTTCAATTGGAATCACCAGGAATGACAAAAGTTTTAAAACAGATGCAACCAACTGAGTTTGAAGACATTGTTGCAACAACATCACTTTTCCGTCCAGGGCCAATGAAACAAATTCCTCTTTATATAAAAAGAAAGAATGGTGAGTCAAAAATTGAATATCCTTCAAAAGAAATTGAAGACATTCTTAAATCAACTTATGGAATTATTATTTACCAAGAACAAATTATGCAAATTGCACAAAAATTTTCTGGGCTTAGTCTTGCAAGAGCAGATATATTAAGAAGAGCCATTGGCAAAAAAGACATTTCATTAATTCATGAACTTAAAGATGAATTCATAAAAGGTTCAATTGAGAATGGAAATGACGAAAAAGAAGCCAAAAAGATTTATGACTTAATATATGAATTCTCAGAATATGGATTCAATAGATCTCACGCCTTTGCTTATTCAATTATTTCATATCAACTTGCATATCTTAAAGCAAACTATCCAAAAGAGTTCATTACAGCCCTTTTGAACTCTATAATAGGAAATGTAGATAAAACTACTGCTTATATCAACGAGACTATTAAAATGGGCATTAAAGTGCTTAAACCATCAATTAATAAGTCATTAGTAACATTCATTATAGAAGACGATGCAATTAGATTCGGTTTACTACCAATAAAAGGCATTGGTGTAACTGCTGTTAAAGAGATTCTTGATGAAAGATCAAAAGGAGAGTTCGAAGATTTTTCTTCTACTGTAGCAAGACTTATAATAAGAAAAGTTACTTCAGCCAATATAATCCTTTTAATCAAAGCGGGAGCATTTGATGATTTTGGAAGTAGAAGTAAGTTACTTCATAATCTTGAACAGATTTTACAATATGCCGAAATGATTAAAGTAAAATCAGAAGATGGTTTTATATTAGATTATTCAATTGCTAAGCCTCCTGTATTAAAAGAAGCAACTGATGTTGTAGAAGATGCAGATTATGACTTTGAGGCATTTGGATTTATA
Organism: Mycoplasmataceae bacterium; assembly: GCA_030621645.1. Lineage (GTDB taxonomy): Bacteria > Bacillota_I > Bacilli_A > Mycoplasmatales > Hepatoplasmataceae > JAUXHI01. The sequence continues at coordinate 4,732 of JAUXHI010000020.1, read as the reverse complement.
ATTACAGAACATCCATTTGCAAAAATTAAAAAGCAAATTTTAAAAATAGCACCTTTCACTTCAGTTGAAGATGTTTCTGATAATCAAGATGAACCAGTTACAGTTGCGGGTGTAATAGTGAGTGTAAGAAAACTTACTACAAAAACAAATATGGAAATGGCCTTTGCTTCATTAGAAGATGAAACAGGTAGACAAAATTTAACTTTATGACCAACATCATATAAGAAGTTTGCAAAAGAACTTAAAGTTGGTAATATTGTATATATAGTAGGAAAGGTTGATGTTAAAAGAAATAAGACTATTATTGTCAATTCAATTAAGCTTGTAAAGAAATAAAATTATGTTAAAAGAAAAAATTATATTAGTAGACGGAAACTCATTATTCTTTAAAGCGTTTTATGCTTCATTCTATTCACATGGTGGACATAAACATGATAAAGAAACATATAAAGATGAATCTAACAATGGTGTTAGAGCTTTTATTAATATGATTAACATATTAAGACAAAAAACAAACAACATAGTTGTTGCTTTTGATCACAGGAACACAAAAACATTTAGACATGAACATGATTTTTATAAAGCAGGGAGAAGTAAGGCACCTATAGACCTATATAGACAAATTGATATTGCAAAACAATTCTTAGATGTATATGGAGTTCTTCAGTTAGAAGATGATAGATACGAAGCTGATGACATAATTGGAATCATAGCTAAGAAAATACAATCTACATATGATGTAGATATTGTTACTGGTGATAAAGATTTGCTTCAACTGGTTGACAAATCTATTAATGTATTAATTTCTAAAACAGGAGTAACTGTTGTAGATAAATTTACAATTGATAATTTTGCAGACAAAATGTTTGGTTTGCTTCCAAATCAAGTAGTAGATTTAAAAGGGATAATGGGTGATTCATCTGATAACCTTAAAGGAATTCATGGAATAGGTGAAAAAGGAGGAGTTAAACTACTTCTTAAATATGGGTCATTTGATAATTTAATGGAAGCTTATGCTGATAACGAAACATCATCAATAATAAATAAAATAATAGCTTCGAAAGATATTGCATTTTTGTCTAGAGATATGGCAACAATAATAACTACAGGAGAGCTTGATATTGATTATGAGTCAGATTTTAAATCAGCACCTTCTGATATAGAAGAGTTAGAAAATTTCTTAACAGAAAACAATTTATTCAGTTTGAAAGGCAAATTATGATAGCGGTAATTATTGGTGTTCCTTTTTCAGGTAAAACAACTTTACTTAAAAAACTAAAAGAAAAGAATATTAAAGTATTTCATGCTGATTCATATATTACTGAAATATATCAACCTAGACAAATTGGTTATATGACCATTAAAGAAGAACTTGGAGAAGAATATATAACGCCAACTGGCATCAATAGAAAAGCTATAAAAACTGAAGTAGAAAAGAACCCTAAGTTTTTAATTAGATTAAATGAAGTTATTCATCCAATCATAAAAGCAAGACTAGAAGGCAAAGATGACTATGTCGCAGAGCTTCCTATCATTACTTCTTCACCAATTAAATTTAACTATGATAAAGTGATTTTAGTTAAAGCAGACCCAGAAATTTTAAAACAAAGAATTTCTAATAAAATGAATGTAGAAAATGAAGTTTTTATTGATTACATTATTAGTAAATGAGATAATAATATTGAATCAGATATTGTAATCGATACAACAAATGATATTACAGAAGATCAAGTTAATGATCTTATAAAAAAACTAGGTTTATAGATGGAATTTAAAAAAATAGATATAAATAATAAATACACTGTGAAAGTTTCCTTTGAGGAAACAATTTTATATCAAACACTTATCTATTTTTATGCACCAATTATTGGAATGGAAGCAGCATTCCTATACATGTTTTTATTAACTGAAACAAAAAATATGTTTGTAAGTTCAGTTTATGTTTCTCAAGAGAGAATAATAACTCTCTTAAATAAATCTCCTGATAAACTTGAAAAATTAATTAGTAAATTAGAACTAATAGGGCTATTATCAGTTTATGTTAATCCATCAGCAAAAGAAAAAATAATGTTTATTTTAAATAAACCTTTAAGCCAAGACCAATTCTTAAATTCAAAACATCTTTCTTCAATTCTTTCTGAGAAAATTGGAAAACAAAACATAATCATAAATTCAAAACAATTTAAGATTAATAAATTTGTTAAGGAAGATGATTTAATTTCACTTACAAATGAATTTTCAATTAACGTTACTGTTGAAAATGATTTAAATCAAAAAGATTTAAAATACACATTTGATTTCAAAGTACTTTATGAATTACTTGACCAAAAGGGAATAGATTATTTAGAATGAGATGAAGAACTACATAATGAAATTTCATCATCAGTAATTATTTATGATCTATCATTAGTAGACGTTGTTAAAGTAGTTAAAGCAATTAAAAATATTAACTTGCCAGTAACAGCTAAAACATTTTCAGATTTTGTAAGAGCAAATAAGGCTATTGATAAAAATGCATTTACTAAAGTTGTTAATTATAATGATTCAACTACAGAAACTCAAATTAAAATACTTGAATCATTAACTCCTACAGAATTAATATTTATTCAATTTGAAAGAACACCAAATCCATTAGAAAGAGATTTAATAATCACACTTAATAATGAATACAATTTACCAGATGTAGTTATAAACACATTAATAAATCATTCATTCTTAATTAATGGGAGTATTGTTCCAAACTATATCTTAAAAATAGCAAACACATTAGTTAAACATAAAATTATAAACATAGAAGATGTTCGTGATCACCTTAAAGCAGCTTATAAGATGGGGAATAAACAAACACATGCTCAAAAAGAAGAGTTAAATAATAATGACGATGTAATAGAATGAGATTAATGAAATCACCACAAGAAATTAGAAACTTAATAAAAGAAAGAGACCAAGTATTGTTTGATCTTGTTTCTTCTGTTTCTGATCAAGACTTACTTGACAACTTTGGACCAATTTTAAAATATTTAAATCAAGACAAAGCAGAACATCATCAAATAAAATTCTTTGTATTAGAAGGAAGGCTAGATTGAGCATATGTACCAGCTTCAAAAGAAGCTAAACAACTTGAAAAGATTTCAAAATTAAGAGAGAACTTTATTATTGGATATGAAAATTACTTTGATCATCTATTAACAATGAATGATGTTAGGAAGGCCCCTGAAAGAATGAAGTTATTAAAACTATTAAAAAAAGTTTCAGTAGAGTTTGATGAACATCCAAAAGGGCTTTGAGTTTATGGAAAATCAGGGTTAGGTAAAACACATATCTTAAAATCATTTTCTAACTATATGGCGCTCAAAGGGAACATAACATCATATTTATTTGTGCCTGAGATGATAACAATCTTAAAATCATTTATTCAAGTGCCAAATTCAATAAATGAAATCAATTCATTTTTAGAAAAAGCAAAACATTCAGACTTTTTGGTTATTGATGATATGACTTCTGTGAATATAGGCCCTTGAATAAGAGACACATTCTTATTTCCACTATTAGACTTTAGATCAAAACAAAAGAAACTAACAATATTTATTTCTAATGGAAATAAAAAAGACTTCAAAAGAAGAATAGAGATGAAGGAAACCCCTAGATCAGATAAAGCAGTAGCTGATAAATTAATATCTAGAATAAATGATTTAGCTGTAGAAATTGAATTAAAATAAAAATAAAAAAGACATTTAGTATAAACTTACTCAGCAGAAGTGAACAATTAAGAAATCTAAATTGTTCCAATAAAAATGAACAATCGAGAAATCGATTTGTTTTTTATTTTAAGGAGACAAAATGGGTAAACATTTATCAAAAAAAGAAACATAAAATTGGAAAACGAATTGATTATTCATTCCGACCACAACCAGAATAGTGGAAATTATTGTCCGCTTTTGCTGGGTCAGTTTAAGCAAAGCTCTATTTTTTTAAAAATTAAGTTCTATCTGTTATTCCATTGTCAAAAACATATTGACTTGCTTGCTCAAACTCATTAACAGAAGCAGTCTTTCCACCTTCTGCTATACCACTTGAATATGATCATATAACACTATTATCTCCGCCTAATTTGAATCACATGAATGTTGTCTCTTTGATATCTAGATTATCAATAGTATTATTTTTTCCATCAGCTGGAACTGGCTTTATTGCTTTTTGTTTCACTTTAGTAGTGTGTGTTTCACCTATAGATCCAATATCTTGTCCTATGTTACTAAAACCTTTTATTCCTCATTCAGCATCTTCAATGTCTTTTAAGAAAATTTTATTTGCTTCTTTTGAAAGATCTGAATTATCTGATTTGCTTATTGAATATAAATCTACTAATTCATCAGTATTAGTATAATTTGAAAATTCACCATCAGCTTTTCTTTCATTATGTGAACCACCTTCTTTTATTGGTTCTCCATATACTAGATTTAAGTCTATATCATTTTTTGAATTAAAGAAATAAACACCAATTATTTCACCTTCTTTAAGTGAATTAATAGCTCTTTGAATATTTTTTCCACTTCTTCTTTTTACATTGGGTGCGAAGACATTACTTTTTGGTCTAACAGCATAGTAGATACCTAATGAAGTACTAACAATAACTCCAACAACGATAAATCCTATTACTGCTATTTTTTTAATGTTATATTTTACTATTCTGTTTTCTTCTTTTGCTTTATTATTTCTTTTAAACATATTT
>JAUXHI010000011.1 GCA_030621645.1 Mycoplasmataceae bacterium | reverse complement strand
CTCTTACTAATTGATTGACATATGACATTTCATTATCATATCACATTACAATTTTAAATAAATTTGTTTCACCTTCAAGTTTTGAAGTTGATAGTCCATCAACTAGTGAACCAAATGTTGTTCCAATTATATCTGTTGATACGATTGGATCATCTGTATAACCTAGAGATTCATTTGCTGCTGCTTTTAAAGTTGCATTAATTTCTTCTATAGAAGGATTTTTTTCAAATGTAACTGTTAGGTCAACTACTGAACCAGTAATTGTTGGAACTCTCATTGCGTTTCCATCAAGTTTACCATTTAATTCAGGCAATACTTTACCAACTGCTACTGCAGCTCCTGTAGTTGTAGGAATAATGTTTACAGCTCCTGCCCTAGCTCTTCTTAAATCACTGTGAGGTGCATCAAGAATTCTTTGGTCATTTGTATAAGCATGAATTGTTGTCATGAAACCAGTTTTGATTCCAAAATTGTCATTCAATACTTTAGCAACAGGTGCTAAACAGTTTGTTGTACATGAAGCTGCTGATATTACTTTATCTGAAGCTTCTATTATTTCGTGGTTTACATTGTAAACTACCATTTTTACATCACCTTTAGCTGGTGCTGAGATAACTACTCTCTTAGCTCCTGCTGTAATGTGCTTTTCAGCACCTTCTTTTGTTGTAAAGAATCCTGTTGATTCAACTACGATATCAATATCTAAATCTCCTCAAGGCAGATTTTCAGGATCTTTCATTGAAAAGATTTTGATTTCTTTACTTCCTACTTTTAAAGTATCCTCAGTATGTAAAATTTCATCTGCTTTTCATGAACCATGAGCAGAATCATATTTCAGTAAGTGCGCTAATGTTTTAGCATCTGTTAAATCGTTGATTGCAACGACATCAATTTCAGGGTTTTCAAAAATTGTTCTGAATGTTAATCTCCCAATTCTCCCAAAACCATTTATTGCTATTTTTTTCATTTGTATTTTATATTTTTCTCCACTAATATTATAATCTATCAGTTAGATATTAAAACTTACATTAAGTTAAATGTTGATAGTATAATATTGATAATATGAAGAAAATTAAAAACTCACTATCTAATAACGTCTATAGAGACGGAGATAGAATAAAAAAAGAATATATAATAGATTCATTTAAGCAAGCTTATGGAAACCAGGAAGATGAAGGTTTAATAATTGCAGAAATACCTTTTGATTTAAAAGGAAATAGTATTGAAATGGATTACATTGAACATGAACCATGAAATAACTATGTCGAATTAGAAGAAAATATTAAATTCATTAAATGATTAAGATCAGAACATGACAAACAAGAAGTTTCAAATTACTCTGAGTTTCCTGGATTTTATAAAGCATACCTTAATATTCTAAATCCTCCTCAAGGTAAGTTTAGAAAAGTCATGAAATGATGACCACATGAAGAAGGTTTCTTTAAAGATGCTATGAAGTTCTTACAAGAAGGTAAAAGAGTATTTTTACATAACGATCTTGTTGAAGGAAATATACTTGTAATACCAAATGGTTACAAATTAATTGACTGAGAATATGCTGGAGTTGGTAATGTCTTATTTGATGTTGCTTCATTTGTTACTGAAAGAGATATCAGTCATGAAGATGCTGAAAAGATTGTATTAGCTTATGATAAAAATACTAATCTTGATGATTTCTGAATTATTGCAGGATTCTTACAAGCATTCTGATCTAGATGAGCATGATATAAATATATATCTACTCAAGAAGAAATATATAAAACTATATATGATTGAAAGATAGATGCATATAATAAAATAATAAATAGCCAAAATTAAACTGCCCCAGTAAAAGCGGACAATAATTTCCACTATTCTAGTTAGTGATTTATTACTGATATGCATCGCATATTCATGCGGTGTCATATTTTTAAATCCACGTTGAAATCTAACTTCATTATTTTTAATCTCATCAATTTTTTTAAACTTGTTTGATTTCTTCTCTTTTAAAAGCTCTTCAATAAATTCACGTTGAATTCAATTTATTTCTTTTTTCTTTCTTGGACAACCTTTATTTTCTTCACAGTAAAACCCACTTTTACTGGGTCAGTTCAAATTAGCTATTTTTTTATTGTTTTGTTATTAATTTCATTTTCAAATAATCTAAATCATTTAAGTCCTCAGAAGATTTTGAATTTGATTTTTTTAATTCCTTTATCTCATGGCTTATTTTTACCTTGATAGTGAACAATGACAGGTTTAGAATGTCCATACCTATCAATAAAGTTATAACCAAGTGAATAATTATATCTTTTGTTAATTAGCATTTTATGAGGGATTAAATAATTAATTAAATCCTGATCATGTAATTTAAATGGTCTTTCTCCTAAATTAGTTAATGCTCTTTGCGTAAAGTTCAATTCTGATAATAATTTAGGATTAAGAATTAATACTCCGCCATTTATATATTCAGATCAGTTCATTCTATTGTAGTATGTGTATTTTTTCTTAAATAATCTTCACATTCCAAAACAAGAATATAGATCTCTAACACCAGCCAACGCTAATCCATTTAGATTGAAATCATATAATTCCAATATATCTGAATTCAACAATATATCCATATCAAGATATAATGCTTTTTCTAAATGACTTAGTTTATTAATTGCCAAGATTCTTGCATAAGTTTCTAAAGACAAATTTTTTGAAAGATTAGGATTTTTGATTAATGAACTTTCTAATAATGTTATGTTAACATCTTTAAAGTTCTCAAAATTATCGAGAGGTTTAAATACATCAATGTTTAATTTTGAATCAAATGTATACACATGAAGAATGATATTTGCTTTTGTTCTCTTTAATAATGATTCAAGAGAACGAAGAGTTTGTTCTATGAAGTTTGTATTAATATTTATTATTAAATTAATATCTACTATTCTTTCATTATCAAATGAAACATAATTTTTATATGCTAAATCTGAATAATATTTATTCATCAATATGTGTTGTGGAATTTGATATTCAATTGGTGGTCTATGTTTTCAAGAAGCAGAATATTTTTCATCAAGTAAATCCACTAATTCATTAACAACTCAAACTTTAGAACCAAATGCTTCAGTTCAATAACCTTTATTTGGTTGTATTGCTTTTCATTTGTGTGAGTAAGTTGTGTATTTATAAAAATAGGTATTATCAGTATCTTCTGTTTTTAATGAATTTCTATATCTTCTTTTTATAAAAGAAATTAACATTTTTTTAGGAAAAAGATATCTAATTCCTTTTACAAAATTGATTATTCATTTAGGCAAAAGAAATAATTTACCATAAAAATTAGAAACTCTTGGTAAAGGATCATATCAATCATTATACATAAAGAGCAAAATTGGTGAAATATGTGTCCAAAATAATTTGGTCTTTTTTTTAACTTTATTAGTTGATATTTGAATAAAAATATCAATAAATGGATTAATTAAATATAAATCATCTTCCCCCTCTACAAGGAAAGCTTCTTTGGAAATTAACCTAGGAATATCTCAACCATTCTCAGTATCAATATGATCAACTAGTTCATATCCATATTTTTCTACAATTTGAGAAATTTTTTCTTTATATTTAAGATAATCAATATATTTCATACCCATATCAATATCATCATCTCAGGGAATAATTCCTTTTTCTCTTAAAGCACCAATAAGAGTTCCGCCTTCAGGTCATCATAAAATATTATTATCATTAAAATCTATATTAATATTAGTAAATGCAGTTACTAATTTCCTTTGAAATTCTTCAAAGGAAATTCTTTTAAATCTACTAATAAACTTTTCTTCTTCAGCAGCAATCATTGATTGTTTTTTATATTTTTCAGCATCAACAAATATTTCTTTATCTTCAAAAGAAACTAATCCTATTAGTTTTTTATACTTTCTTTCTTCATTTAAAGATCTCTTATTTTTAAGTGCTAGTTCTTTATATAATTTGATTTGTTCATTTCTTGGTAGATTAATAATTTTCATTGTTGTTCTCTATTTCAAACACTAATTCATTCATTTCTGCAAATGGTAGTTCTCCAAACACATATGAATATTCTATTCTTCTTGCAGGAATCTTTTTTATTTCTAACATTGCAAAAGAAGATTGGGAATTTAAATATATTCTATTCTTTGAATCTCCATATTCTTTTTGTTCTTTTGTTGTTGTTTCAACAACAAAATATTCATTATCATCATCAGAGTATTCAGCTTCATATATTTTAATAACAATACAATTTCTTGTTTTGTTTTGACTACCAGGATATGAATTTCCTAAATCACTTTCTAATAATGAAACTATTGTTCCTTCTTTAATATTATTCATAATAAACTATAATTATTATACTATGAATAATGATGTAATCAGTTTTGATAAAATGCAAAAAATTCTTTGAAAGAAATTTGAAGATGTAAATAATGAATTTAATAATTCTGGTGTTTTTTGATGAGCGCATTCAGGAACCTTATTAGGTTTAGTCCGCGAAAAAGGAATTATTCCCTGAGATGATGATATTGATATGGGAATGTCTTATAAAGAATTTATTAATAAACAAGATTTAATTAAAAAAATAGCAAATAAATTTAGAATGAATTTAATCAACACTGTTAACGAAAGAACTGGTGAATCAATATCATTTTTAGAAACTAAAAAATCTTATAATATCTCTTTTAATGGAGATGTATATGAATGAAAATTAAAAATTGAAATTATGTTAGCAATTCCTGAATATAAATTTTCAAGATTAAAATTAATTCCTTGGCATATAGTTTTACAAAAGTGATATTGAAAGTATTATGTTAATAACAAAAATGTAATTGTCAAAATTGGACAAAAACCAATTCAAATAAACAGATTTGTAGGCTTTTTTTGAAACATTGGATATTGATTCACGCCTACTAATCTTACATATTCATTCATTAGAAGAAAATATAATAAACTTCTAAAATATAATAATAATTGAAGTAAAGTTCAATTTTGATTTTCCTCAGTAAAGGGGTCAAAGAATGTGTTTGATTTAAATTCAATGTCAAAACTTAAAGTAAATGATTCAGAATTTAATGTTTCTTTTGATTACAAAAAGGAATTAGATAATTGATATGGTAGTTCATGAAAAGAAAAACCACCCATCGATCAAAGAAAACCACAACACTTTATAAGATATAAAAAATAGCCAAATTAAACTAACCCAGTAATTAATCTTAATGTTCTATTGTATTTACATCTTTATAATCAATGTTTTAAAACTAGGGCAAACATCTATTAAAATTCTTTGTTAACTCAGATTAATAAAAATCTCTATAACCCTTTATTAAACCTTTGGTTTATCTAAAGTAAATTACACAGTAAAGTTTTAATATACAAAAGCGCCAAAAGATTTTTGGTGCTTTTTAAAATAATTTAATTCACTTTAGGATTCAATTTTGCATAAATCATTTCGTTATCTAACTTCAATTGTTTATTAGCTTTTTTAAATAATTCAAACTTAGATCTTGCTTTTAATTCATTAACTTCAACTATATCTTCTAATACATCAACTAATTTAATTGTAATATTAAGATTAAATATCTCATAAAGATAATCAATGATTTGTTTATTAGCTTTAAATATCTCTGGAAGAGTATCATTAATTTTATCTTTAGTTAAATTAACAGTTACTATTACTGGATCTCTTAATAATCTTAATAAATGATCATTATTTAATTCAAGGTCTTCCTTATTAACTTCAACAATTAATCTTCTTCATTGAGCTCATCATGATTTTCTAAGTGATTTAGCATATACAATCATATATGATTTTTGGTCTTCATCTAATCTGCCAAAATCTTCTATTACTATTCAAGTAAATAGGTATTTACCTATTATGAGCACAATAATTGCTATCAGTAATAATACCACCAACACAATAACATATCAATAACTAGCAATATATGAATATCAAACTCCTAAAGAAGTAAATACAACTCCTATAGAAGCTATTGCAAAAGAAACTATCATTGCCATCATTACAGAGTTAAATCCTGAATTATCTTTTATTTTTTTTATGATTTCTAAAGAACTAACATTTTTTCTTACAATTTTTTTATATAGAGTGTTGAAGATTTTTTTCTTCATTCAATGTGTTTTACCAGAACCTTTAGTTCCAATAACTAAATAATCACTCTTTTTAGTGTTATTTATACTATCTATTGTTTCATTTATTTCATCGTTTATTATATTTACCATAGTATGAAAATTATAAACAAAAATAGTGGAAATTATTGTCCACTTTTACTGGGGCAGTTTATTTTCTCTAATTTTTTTCTTAGTTTAGTTGAAGAAATAAATTTTGTTCTAGGAAGGTATATTACTTTGGTTTCTGATTTAAATTCATCAAATTTACCTTTTCAATCCCCTCCCATTACAAACATGTCCACTTCATAATGTTTAATATCATGTATTTTTTGTTCTCAATTATTTTCTATAATAATTAAATCTGCAAATCTAGATTGTTCAACATTTCATTTTCTTCTTTCAAATGAATCAAATGCTTTTTTACCTTTTAATTTATTAAATTCATCAGATGAAACTGCAACTATTAAATAATCTCCTAAAGCTTTTGCTCTAGCTAAAATTTTAGAATGACCACTATGGAATAAGTCAAATGTTCCATATGTAATTATTATTATTTTTTTCATTATATTTTTCCTTCTGCTTTTAATTTTTTATTCATTTTCCATCCTGCTCTTGCAAAGAATCCACCAGCAAATACTAACATACCCATTCTAAACATTGATGGTAAGTAGAAGTTAAAGAATCTCTCAGTGAAGGCTGCATTTGATGAAGATTCAGTAACGTAATTAAACAAGGCCTCTGTACTATCGAAATATGGCGCTCAGGCTTTACACATATAAGCCATATATCAATTCTTACTCATTGATTCAACCATTCCTAAACCACCAGGTCACCAAATAGCTTCTTGTGAGTTATGAACCAACATTTCAACAGCAGTTAAGTTAAACATGTCTCAAATTATAGGAGAACCTTCAGGTCTATACATGTTGACTGAATAAGTAGTTTCGAAAAGTTCCGAAGTTAAGAATACTGCGAAAACAAGTGATGTTCTTATTACAAATTTTTTGTCTTTCAGTCTGTCCCTTCCTCTTGTCCTAAGTTGGTTTATTCTAATATCTATTTGTTCAGTTCTTTCAAAATAGTCACCAAACCTTGGATGAAGAGTAGTTGAATAAATTAAACCTTTAAACACCAAGTTTTGCAGTAATTTTCAATATGTGAAAAGCGCAAAATACATTGCACCTATGTGTTTGAATAATAAGCCAATAATTCCCATGGCAGAGATAACTACTGGGTTGAATACTGTAGATCCTAGTCCTCCTTGATCTTTGACTAAATCTCAGTCAAGAGTGTGTATATATCAAGCACCATATGAAGTAAAGACTATCCCAACTAGTAACCCCATTACTGAAGTTATTAATGTAATTGATCCTATGTTACCAACAAGAGATGCAGTTTTCTGTTTTGTAACTAATTTCATCATATAGAGTCATGAAGCTAATGCAACCATGTGCATACCCGTTACAGCATAAATAAGATTCCTAATATTTGCCGCTAAAAAGTATTTACTTATTAATTTAAAATTTGGTTTTTTACCTGCCCCAAATTCAACAAGTACAGCAATAAATATTCATGTGACTGTATTAATAAAATAATCAAGAATGAATAGATATGGTCATGGCTCATCCCAACTTTTTGACATCTTATCGAAAACATTATTTAATGCTTCTGCATCAAATACTTCTGTGAATGTTAAGAAAACTAAACCAGTGAATACTAAAAATCCAAATACCCCAAGTCAAAATTTATGTTTTTCAAATTTTTCTTTAACATATGTAGGACGAAGTATATTAAATATATTAGCTACAACACCAGATGTATAGTAATGTGCTCTATCATTACTTTTATGTCTTGTTTCAACATATGTTTCAACATATTTTGTTTTAGGGTCATAATTAATAAAACCTCAACCATCTTGGACAGACAATTCAAGTTCTGTCCCAATCTTATTTCTAGAAGTAACAACAACTCCTCTAAGGAGTTTATTTTTCTTTTCTATTTCTTTTACTAAATTATTTCATTCGGTTTTAGTATAATTCTTAGCTTTTCTATGCTTCCTTACAATCTTTCCATTTGCTTTTCTATCATCTAAATGTTTTTTAGTTATTATTGTAAGATCAACTTTAGAATTATTAATAAGGTTAGCAAAGTCAGGTCTACTTCTTTCTTTCTTGAATTTTAAGAATCCATTTTCAACAATGTATTTACCATTAGAACTTAATTTTAATTTTCTTAAAATTATTTGTTTTGAATCAATGACATCACTAACGTGAATTACATTCTCATCAACTAATAGTTTTATTAATGAAGCTTCATGAATCTTATAGATTCTACTTTCAAGCTTATAAAATAAAATTATCAAGTCTTTGTCTTGGTAAAGATAACTTGATAATTTTTCTTTTCTAAACTTCAGAAGTATTTCTTTAGTTTTTTTTCTTGAAATTTCATAATTTATAATCATTATTTATTCTTCTTATATATTTTATTATATTTGTGTCATTTCCTTGCTCTAAAAGGACCAAATAATAAATACACAACAAATTTTAAATCTAATCTTTTCTTTCATGGCTTAGCTGCTGATACATAATGTATTACATTTGCTTTTTTAAATATTCCATATCTGTATCTAAATATAAAATTAAATGTTACATTTCATGTATTGTCTAATATATGTTTGTTAGGTAGTAAAAAATTTATAATGTCTTGATCACCGAAGTGAATTCTTGGATTATCTTGTAAGAATTTTATTACTCTTCTTGAAAATTCTTCTTTATACAATGTTTTAGGATTTAAAAGCATCACACCAGAATTAATGTAACTCTTTTTATTTAAATCTTTAAGATATGGATATTTAATATATAATCCTATTCTTTGTAAATGAGTGAACCATGATTCTTTAATTCCCCCCACGTTATATTTAGAGATATTCATATTTCATAATTCTTTAATATCTGAATCAAATACTAAATCGCAATCTACATAAATAACTTTTGAAAGATTATTTAATAATTTAGGGATAAATAATCTGCCATATGCAGTTATCGAAATATGTTTTAAGAAATAGTGATTGGAGTGAGCAAATGAGAATGCCCCTAAATAGTGTATCTTAACACTGTTAAGTTGTCCATAAAAGTGTAAATATAATTCATCGATTAAATCACTTGTATCTATTTCTTCATCAAATGTGATTATATGTAAATTAATTTTTGAATTTGTATTATAAAAAATAGATGTTAATGTAACCATCATTTTATCTATGTATTTTTTATCTATATTAACAACTAAATTAATCATTTTCTATCCAAATTTACCTGAGACATATTCTTTTGTCTTAGTTTTTTTAGGTCTTTCAAATATTTGTTTTGTATTTCCATATTCGATAAGCCTTCCTTCATGAAGGAAGGCTGTTTTATCAGCAACTCTTTGTGCTTGTTGCATTGAGTGAGTTACTATTATTATAGTAAAATAGTCTTTAAGACCAATAATTAAATCTTCAACCTTTTTAGTAGATTTAGGATCTAAAGCTGATGTTGGTTCATCCATAAGTAGGATAACTGGTTTATTAGCTATTGCTCTAGCAATAACTAATCTTTGGGCTTGCCCACCTGATAGTGATGTACCTAATTGATTTAAGTTATCTTTAACTTCTTCTCATAAAGCAGCTTGTTTTAATGACTTTTTAGCAATATATTGTAGTTCAGCTTGAGATTTAACACCATTTATTTTTGGTCCATATGTTACATTTTTAAAAATTGTCATTGGGAATGGGTTAGGTTGTTGGAACACCATTCCTATTTGCTGTCTAACTTCTGTTATTGTTAATTTTTCAGATTTATTTAAATCTGATCTTAATTTATAAATATCAATATGATCTTTAAGCAAGATTTGTCCTTTTGCTTTGAAGGTAGGAATTTCATCATTGATACGGTTAAGTGTTTTAAGTAAAGTAGATTTACCTGAACCAGATGCACCAATTAATGCTGTTACTTTATTTTTTTCAAAATCGATGTTAACATCAAATAATGACTGCTTATTTCCATATCAACCATCAAGATTTCTAACTGACAATGCTACCTCTTCTCTTCTTGAAGCAGATGATGCTGAAGTAATCTTTTTATCTAATTCTTTGTATTCTTTTTTAAAAGAATTTGCTTTTTGTTCTATTTTTTTTAATTTAGGTTGTAATTCTAATAATTTGTTTTCAAATTTCTTTTTGCCAACTTTATCATTTTTAAGTTTAGAAACTTTTTTAATAACATTTTCATGTCATTTCATTTTCTTAGTATGAAATTTAATTCTTAATGAATAAGAATTAAATTTTCTAATTAATTTTTCTTTATCAGAAGGATTTTTTAAAATTTTAGATTTATCAGTTTTTAATAATTCTTTTGAATCATTTAATTTCTTTTGAAGTTTTTTGATATCATCAGATTCTCTTTTGACTTTTAGTTTATTTATCTTAAAAATCTCATTAATTTTAGTTGGTGTTCTTTCATCAATCTTTTCTTTATATTCTGCAGCTTTAACACGAACTTTATTTCTAGCAATTTCTGCTTTATAAAGTTCTTTTTTAAGATGTTGGTGTTTTAATTGTTTTTCAGCTAGTTCTTTTTTGATTTGTTTTTTCATTATTTTGCAACCCTCTTAATAAGAATTTGAATCTTAAGCGGAATAAGATTAATCCCTTTATTTTGTTCTAATAAGTTATTTAACTTAATAATTGATAGATACATTAATGATGCTGTTAATATTACAACACCTATTCAGAATAGAGGTTGGATATTAATAAATATACTTATCATTATGAATACTGTTGATAATGAGAAACCATAAATCTGTGCTTTGTTTCTGTTGTTAACTGCATTAGCAATTAAAGATAACATTACTATTATTGACATAATCACAACACCTATAGCTTTAATGGCATCTCAAGGTATAACTTGATAATCTCCTGTTAACCTATATATTTCAGTAGCTAGTGTTGTACCACCTTCACTAATTCATGAAGTTATATCTGTTTGAGTTCATGTACCTCAAATAATAATTAGAGCAGCAGATTCTCCAAGCATTCTGCCGGCAGATAATAATAGTCCTGACATTATTCCTGGCATAGCTTCTGGAATTGCTATTTTCCAAACAGAAGTAGATTTAGTTGACCCTAATGCTAGTGATCCATTTTTCCTTGCAATTGGAACTGCCTTGATTGATTCCTCTGTAGTTTTAATTACTGTAGGAAGAGTAATGAATGTTAGTATCAATCCTCCAGCAAGTGGCGCAAAGCCAATTGCTGACGCTAATGGAACAAATATTGCAAAACCAATTAGACCCATTATTAATGAAGGTATAGTAGTAAGCAATTCAATTCCATAAATGAATGTATTTGCAACCTTGCCTTCCTTTGCATATTCACCAAAATATATTCCCCCAAATATTCCTATTGGAATAACAAATGCAAATGTGGTTATCATTATTATTAATGTTCCCAATAATGGAATTGCTAATCCATTAACTTGTGGTCCTCCTGGTATTATTTCATATGAACCTCTTGTTGTTAAGAAGTCTCATGATAGATAATCAAGACCACCAGCAAATAGATATGTAATAATTGCCACTAGTATTCCTATCCCCAAGAATGCAAATACAAATGTTGATAATCTAAATGTTCAAGTTTTTCTTTTCTTATAACTATTTGTATCTTTAGCAATAGTTGTATCATTCATTATCTTAGAATAAGAAGCATATGCTTTATATTTTGCAGCTCTCTCTTTATTCTTTAGTGTTGTTCTTTTAAAGAATGCTCAATTCTTTTGACTTACAGAATCAAGAGATTCGAGACCACCGTTTTTAACTCTTTTGTTAACATCTCTTTTAATTGAAGCATATTTAGCTTGAACCTTTTCTTTGTGATGAGCATCATTTGCTTTTGTAATTGTTTTCATTAACATAAAGACAACTAATACAGCAATCATTAGTAACATAGCTAATGAATATCTGTATTGTTGTTCTTCGGGTGTAGATTCTTTAAATCCTTTAAGCATAGTAGTTGTTATAAGTCTGATATTCTCAAATAATCCAAATGATGGTAATCAGTTTGATTCACCAGCAACCATAGTAACGGCCGATGCTTCACCTAGTGCTCTACCTAGACCAAGAATGGCACCAGTTAAAATTCCTGATGAAATAGCTTTAAATGTAACATTCCTTGTTGTTTGTTCTTTAGTAGCACCTAGTGCTAATGATGATTGTTCCATCTCTACATCAACTGAGTTAATTGATGACACAGTTATCAATGTAATAGTTGGAATAATCATCATAGATAAAGTTATTACTATTGATAATAGTGGACCAGTTACGCCACTGATGTTTGAAACAGTTTCATTGGTGAAGTTGGCGCCAAACGAACCAAAGATTACTGATGGAACAGCTGCAAGAAGAGCAACCAGTGAAAACAATATTGTTTTAAATTGTTTAGGAACTATTCTTGTAATGAATAATGCCGTCATTACTGAAATAGGAATTGCAACAACTAATGAAAGTAATGTTGATCATATAGAGTTAACCATTAATAGACCACCAGCATAGAAATTTGCATCTGGTGCATAATAATTTCCTGTTATAAAGTAATATCAATTTAGTCCACCAACTGTACCAAAGGCATTTATTCCTCTATATGTAATAAAGATAATGGCAAACACAAAGAAGAACAATGCAAATGATGTCATCACATACATTGCTGCCTTATTTGTATTTTCTTTTCACCCTTTGAATAAATTAACTTTAGAATTATTAACTTCTTTAATAATCTTTGATTGTTTTACTCTGTTTGGACGGATTAATGTTCCTCTCATATTAAAACCTATCTATTAAAATAAACGATATAATTCCTCTCAGTTAAGTTTTCCCGATGTGTATATTAGATTTAATATACCTGCAGTTATGTTTTGTTTTACACCTGTTTTTAAATATAATGCATTTGTTTTATTTACAAAGAAAACTAATGCATCTGTTTCATAATCAGTGTAATAACCTGATGTTATTAAAGGATCAGTTGACTTTGAAGTATCATAACCTCAATTTATACCTTCCCCTAGTTTTAATGCTCTAGATTGAAAACCAATGTATCCTTTGGGTTCTTTATTAAAGGCATCGCCCGATCCTGTATGAGAAGCATCATGAATAACTTTAATATTAGATATTACTTTATTCTCAGCAATAGTTGCGAATCCATCTTTATATCCTTTTGCTTTAGTTCCTATAAATGCATTACCTAAGGCTGGTATAACTGAAGTTGAACCTACAGTTTCAACTTTCAGTTCTTTTTCTTTAGTAGTAACTTCTATATTTAATGTGCCTCATTTAACTTTAGATTCGAATGAAATAGTTTTAGATGATCTTGTTAGTGGAATTGTTTCTACTACTTCTTCAGAAGTAGTTAAATAATTATAAAAAGCTCATGACATTTTTTGATCATCATTTGCTGAAGAAGGAACTGTAAATATACCAGTTTTATCATCAAACTTTCATTGTGATGCTACATCTTCATTTACTCTTCAAAAAGCATTAAATGGTCTCTTGGCATCATAATTATCAGTATTATTTAAATCATCTTTATTAAATGGATTTACTCCATTTAAATCTAAAACATATGCTCTATCATCTTTAAGCATATCAGTTCTTTTATCTGGATTTGCGGGATCAAATTTAGCATAATCAATGAATTGAGATGCAGAAGCATAACCTATTGCTTTGTTATTACGTAGCACATCCTTGGCCATTGATTCTGCTTTACCTGTTTCTATTACATTGCTAGAGAATTTTTGTTTGCCTAAATCCATTCCTATTGTTTTAAGGAATACTTCTCTTGCTCCTGAATGAGAGTCTCTTGTATATGCAACTATATCACCTATTGATGAACCAGAGTTCATGAATGGTAATGTAAAGGCTAGAACAACTGATGCCGTTACTACAAAAGTAAATATAGCAGTAAATGCTGGTCTATTAAATAGTTCTTTTAATTTATATTTTCACATAATCTTTTTATAAAAAAAGGATACTTTTTATTTAAGTATTCCTTTCACTCTATTTTTAACAAAAAAAGGAATAATAATATCCTTTTTTTAATTTATTTTTGTTATTTTTCAACACAATATTATATTTATAAATATTGAAATTATAACTTCTCTGTTGGCAGAATGTCTTGATCTTCACCATATCAACCTTTGTTATAATTTCAATTTTTTTCTGTTGTAAAGTATATTGTTTCCACAGAATCCATTAGTCTAGATTCAAATGCTGAAGATAGAATAGTAGAAGATTCATCTAAAGAAAGTTTAAATATTGTTTCACCTTCTGTTTTGACAAAATTTAATGCATAATAAAAATCCAGTGGCATTAAATAATTTGCAATCTGAAATCAATTTCCATCATCATTTAGAAGTACTATGGCATCTCTTAATTTCTCAAATTCAACTGAAGCATTAACTTGTCCTAGATGACCCTTGAATCATATTGTATGACCGGCAATGCTTCCCTCATCTTCCACAATTCTATCATATTCTTCTTTACCTTGTAATGCAATGGCATCCACTGATGCATCATTAACTCTTGAATCAACAACCATAACATTTGTGTTATCAGTTGTCGCTGCTATTCATTCAGTTAAATCAAAATTATATAAATCATAAATGATTTATATTAATGCTGTTGTAAAGCTTTCAGTCAATTCTCAAAATTGGGAACCTGTTGAATTTGATGGATTAACTCTCTTAACGGCTTTAAAAAACAATTTTCATGTGTTAACTCAATAATTACCATATTTTAAAATTAATAATGTATCTGTGTTTCTCTCTTTTACAGAAGCACTGATTTCTTCAATTTTTGATTTAACATCATTTAGTTTAATGTTTTTATCTGTAACTTTATCATAAACATCTGCTTTATAAGTTACATTTACTGATTGAAGCGTCTTCACTTAAGAATGTAATTCTATTTAAAAGATTTCATAAGTCTCCCATTATATCGACAAATGGAAATCTTGCATGTGCATGTAAGTCTTCTAAATAAATTTCATAACTTTCGATTGAACTATCAATATTTTCTGATACAAAATCTAAAACTATGTCTTCATTAAAGCCCGATCACCTTGTCACATCATCATAATGATCTTGAGGGGTCTTCTATAATGAAATATATCTTCTATGATTCATCTAATTCTGGATTATTCACATCATAACTTAATGCTGAAACTCCCTCAACAGCATCTAGTTGTGTTCACTCTGAGTTTTGAAGAATATATCCTTTAGCTCTTGTTAATGCAAAAATCACTTCTATATTTGGATTAAGTTCTCTTTGTCTTGATCCTAACATAATTGCTTGTGCTAAAGAATTTACATTTCTAAAGAAATATATAGATGCAAATGAACTGTCATCTTTTATATTTTGAGCATCTTGTTCAATAGTGTCTTTGGTGTTTCTTTTTCTCCCTCATAAACTATTTGGATTGCTCCATATAACAAGTGGCAGAGTTATTCCCGATGTTATTTCAGCAATAACAATTACCGAGGCGCTGACCATTATTATTTTATTTTTCTAATTAGTTTTTTGAAAAAGACTATTTTATGTTTGCACTTTTTAAATTTAAATTGTCTATCTTTTTCTTTTTTAAATCTAGGTTCAAATCCAGGCTCATTTCATAAAATACATCACTGAGCATGGCTAGGATTCCTCATTTCCATGGGCGGCAGTTGTTTTCAATTAAGCCCAAAGGCCTGCTGTAATTCCAGATTCACATTATCAGATGTTCATAACTTCATATTTCCCAAATGTATGCTCACTAAATTGTTTTCATGATAAAGTGTTTTTCTGCTTTTAAAAAATTGCGAATACGTAAATGATGTATCTGATTTTTTAAGAGATAATTTTGAGATGTTTCTATTAATATTAATTTCTGATAATATTAATAATATTGATATAAATTTCAAATATTTTTTTCAGGCATTGTTTCTAAATTGTCTAGTTATTATGTCCCTTTTATGAGCTGCAAATTTCATATTTAAAAAAATCTTTCGATATATTTTTTTGCCCTACAATTAAGTAAAAATTTGTTTTGTCAAATATTTGTTATCGGCACTCTATGAAAGACATCTATAAACATAAATCTATTAATCATCACACATTCAAAAGAAAATCTGTTGTTAAAATATTTTACATTATTAGAATCTTTGTAAACAAATCTTGTAAGATATGGATTTCCATTTCTAAATTGTGGTTTTACAAAAAAACCATGCTTTTCAGCTATTTCTTTGATTATTTGTTTGTGTTTTACTAAATCTATGTGAGGTGCATTTAAATCAATGTCATCATCTCAAGGTATTAAAGATTTATTATGTCTTTAAAATCCCAAAAGTGTGCCCCCTCAGGAATAAACTTAATATTTGTTTTTTCTGAAATTTCATTTATTAATAAAGCGGATAATTTAAGATATCTATTTTGTCATTCTTCAAAACTTAATAGTTCTTCATCTTCATAAAACGGAACACTCATTTGTCTGTGTGGCCTATTTATATATTTAAATTTCATAATATATTAATTATATACAAAAAATACCTTCAAAGTAAATTCGCTCAATAAAGAAACTAACTTTCTTTGCGTTGCGAAAAAGTCAATGCTTTTACTCAATTAATTATCATTTTTATTCTTAGGTGTCAGAAGATCTTTTTCTTGATAAACTATTTTTTCTACCAAATTCAATATTTCTAAATATTTCATATTTTTATTATTTCCTAATAAAATTAATGCCTTATTAAAGAACTAAATAATTACTTTATTGTCTAAATTATATGTTAATCATTCTTTTTTTCTTCTACTAATAAAAGAAGATTTATTAATGCAGCTGATTGAACCCATATGGAGCCACCAGAAGTAGTAATCTCATATGGATATTTGAGTAAGAGGGGATCAAGTTAATTATAAATATAAGATTAAAGAAATTGAAGAGATTATTATGTCAGAACACAAGGACCTTATTATTAAATTCGATATTAAAGCATAACCCATTAGAATTTAATTTAAGAA
>JAUXHI010000027.1 GCA_030621645.1 Mycoplasmataceae bacterium | reverse complement strand
GCGCAGATACTGGCTCATCGGCAAGAATAATTTTTGGGTTAGTGACAAGGGTTCTTGCAAGTGCCACTCTTTGTTTTTGCCCTCCAGATAATTCTGATACTCTTTTTCATGTATATTCTACTAAATCAACCTTTACAAGAGTTTCAATAATAAATTTTTTGTCTTTTTGTGTTAAAAAACCTATACTTCTTTGAAAGAATTTTTTCCTTGCCAAGACTCCTGTAGCAACTTCATTAAACACAGTTTGAGTTTCAATAAGATTTTTACTTTGAAAAATGAAACCAGTAAATTGTCTAATTTTGTTAATTCATTTTTTCTTAGGTTTTGAGGTAATATAATATTTATCACCTATATTAATTCTCCCAGCATAAATTCTATTCATTCCAGGGATTATAGTAAGAACAGAAGTTTTACCAGCTCCTGAAGGACCAATAAGTGCAACAAATTCTCCCGAATTTATTGTTAAATTAATATTTTTTAAAGCATGATATCCATTCGGATATATAAGATCTACATTTTTAAATTCAATTTTCATTTTGGTTTAATGTCCTTTTGATTTCATTTATCATTTTTTTGATTTCACTTTTATTGATGATTGCTCCCGATGCATTCTTGTGTCCCCCACCACCAAATAGTTTGGCTATTTTGTCTACAGGGTTATTTCCTGTGGATCTTAATTCGACATTATAAGTTTTATTATCATTTTCTGTAATAATGAATCAAATTTTTGGAGAATTATAATATTGAATTAGATTTGTAGATCTTCCTATTTTTTTTCAAGTAATATTCTTGATATCTGAATACTGTTTTTTGGAAAGAATAACATAATTAAAGTCTTTCTTGAAAATGAGGTTATCTAGAATTAGTTCTACTAATTCAGTTGAGACAACTGAATTCACTCTAATTTTTTCCAACATTAAAGAAGGGTTGTATATATTAGTTAATTCTTGAAAATAAATTAATGAATTATTTTTTTCTCCTCTTGATAAATGATCCCCTGTATCAGTAATAAACCCCATAATTAAATTTCTTGCAGCTGCTTCATTAATTTTTCATTTCAATTTTTTAACAATTGAATAAAGATACATTGTATTAGATGGAAATTTATAATCGACATATAAATTTTCCTTTTTTATACATGTAGCAGAAGTTCTATGATGATCAATACAAAGCATTTCATTTGCATTTTTTCATGACTCGCCAGCTATTCTATTTGGGGCTGATGTATCAACAATAATGGCTAAATAATCAACTTTGCTTTCTTTATCAAAAATTAATTTTGGTGTTAAATCAATGAAAGTTGGAACCTTTTCATTATTTGTAATAAGTAATAATTTTTTAGCTTCATAATTTTCTTTTATTAAATGATACAAAGCAAATGCCGATCCCAAACAATCTCCATCTGAATTAATGTGATGGTAAATTCTGATTTCGGGATATTTTTTTATTAACAAATCTATTTTTTTCATTTCTTATTTAATTTTACGGCATGATTAATTTGTTGTTGTGATAGACCTTCAATTGAAGAACCGTAAATATTTTTAAGATCTTTTATAGTAATATCAACAGCTTTTCCATCATAAACTATTTTTCCTTTTTTAATTCCAATAATTCTATCTGCATATTCAACAGCAACTTCAATATGGTGAAGATTGGTTATAGTCGTAATTCCTCTTTCGATATTTGCTTTTCTAATCATATCCATCACAACCTTAAGCATGCTTGGGTCTAGTGCAGATACTGGTTCATCAGCAAGAAAAATTTTAACATCTCTTCTTGCAATAGCTCTTGAGATAGCAACCCTTTGTTTTTCTCCACCTGATAATTCAAATATTTTTTTATCTGCTTGTTCTAACATTCCTAATTCTGAAATAATTTCATAAGCCCTTTGTTTTTCTTCTTTTGAATAAATTTTCAACAATCTTTCCACAAGTGGTTTTTCAGGCACTTCATTGGTTAACACTGTATCAATGATTTTTTGATTTGGAATAAGATCATAATGTTGGAAAATTGTGGCAGTGGTTTTTCTAAACAATTTTTGCTGTTTTATATCCAAATCAAGTAAATTAGTTCTGTTATAAACAATGATTTTTCCCTTATTTGGAACATATCTTCCATTTAAGATGTTAATGATTGTTGTTTTTCCTGCTCCTGATTTACCAATTAATGCAACAAATTCTCCTTCATAGACATTGAATGAAACATTATCTAAAGAAAGCGTATTTTTCTCTTTTAGTAGTGTCAAGTTGATAATTTTTGAAATCTTGTTTTCTTTTTCAACATTAATCAATTTTGATCTAATTTTCTTTTTGAATTTCGTTTTCATTTTATTAAATGATTTTTTTGATCCATCGGCCTCTTTATAATCTAATGAAACATTTTCGAATTTAATTATTGGTTTTTTATTCATTATTTACCTTCTGTTTCACTACTGCTCTCCATATTGTTGTTTCATATTCTTCTCTATATGTTTTTATTTTCAATAAAACATTTCTGTATTTTTCATTTGTTAGTAAAATTTTATTAATTTTTTTATTTGCTCCAAATAACGGTAATATTTTATTAACTAACAATGAGTTATATTTAATTGCCCATTGAATAATCATCATTTTAATTCAAAATGTTTTAAATATAGGTTTTGGAGTTCCGCTATGAATTTGTTTTCTTAAAAGTGATGTGCTAAATTCAATAAATAATGTAATGATTACAAATAATCCAATATAAATTACTGTTTCATCATATATACCATTAGCCATTTTTGTTTGGAAATTATTTCCAAATACATTCATTCCCATCGCACCAATAACTAATAGATTTTTGAAATTAATTTCAATTAAATATGTTGATCTTGAAATAATTTCAGGAAGAATTTTTGGTAATAAAGCATATCTAAAAAAATCGAATTTACTACCTCCAGAAGCTATGATTGAATGACCAAAATTATTCTCTAAATTATCAACAAGAATTAATATTCTATTTCCTATTGAGCGAGACGAAGCTAATCCTAATCCCAAGACTGCAGCAAAGGCTCCATAATTTGATATCGAAAATAAAAAGAAAAATGATGTAAATATATAACCAGGTATTGCTCTCATGAATGTAATTAATCCTCTAAAAAATACCGATAAATATTTTCCTCCAATTTTTTTGCTAGCCAATAATCCAATTGGCATAGAAAACATTAATGCAAAGAAGAACACTCCTAATACAATTCAAAACCCATCTAAAATAGTATATAGAGGATTATTAGCTGAACCTCACTCAGATAAAATGGACCATTTTGGAGTTAACAGTCCTGCTAAATCTGAAAATTCTCTATCAATTTGATGTTGTGGTCTTAGACCTCAATTTATATCAACAAATGAAATAGAAATCAAAGTAATAATTATAATTAATAAAACAACAGAAATTCATTTATGAATAATTGGTTTGTTTTGTAAAACATTTGTTATTGGGGCATTTATTTGTTTTAAATCATTGAAATTCTTGTCAAATGAATTTAATTCATTTCTTGCTTTTTCTTTATTGAAATTATGCTTTGCAAAAATTTTCATTTTATTAAAATTTTTGTTCATTGAAGCAAAAATCATATTTTTGTTTGATGCTTCAATTGAAGCATCTTTAAATGGTGAAAAAATCTTTTTAGTTTTGTAATTGATTATATATTTCATTAATATTTTATTCATTCAATTTAGTGATGTAATTACACATGCAAATATTATAATAACCACTAATAAATGTCCTCAATGTCCTGGGTTTGAAAAAAGTATTGTACCTCAAATGTATCCAATACCTGGAAGACCAAAGAAACCTAGTATTGCTGAAAATCTAAATGTTATTTCTAACATATAAAATCCTGAAGCCATAGATCTTTTTAAGATTTGAGGTGCAACTACTCTAGTAAATATAGAAAATTTTGATAATCCAAAAGCCTTCATTGATAAAATTACTTCTTTATCTATATCACCTATATCTTCATATAGTCATTTAGTAAAAATAGAAGTTACAAACAATGTAAGAATTATTACTGCTGATGATTCAGAGTAGAAAACTCTATTTATAACCAGTCCAATCATCAAAATTGGAAGTACTCTTAATAGTGTGACTATTCCTCTTGTGGTTGCAACAATTGGTTTTGAGTTTACAACATTCATTGAAGAAAGCATTGCTAAAGGAATTGAGAGTGTTATTCCTAAAAATACAGCTACCAGTGTGAATTTAAATGAATCAACAATAGCAATAAATGTGTTTTCTAATGTTAATCAAATTGTTCAATAAAAATTTGGGTCTTCCGGATGCCCCCCAGGCCTAATATGAATCGGATTATAATTTCAAAAATTATGAAATTTTGAAGCAAACTCAGAAAATGGCATTCCATCAAAAATTGGCGGGACAATAATAAAAGTCAAAATTGATAATGAAAAAAACATTAGAACTAAAGCAATTTTTTTAATTGGCTTTTTAAATAATTCTACATTATCTCTTGTTCTAACTAGTGATGTTGTTACTGAGAGATAGTTTTTTCTAGCATTTAATGTAAAACCTTTTTTATTCTTTTTAAATTCTTTAACTTTAGATTCTATTTTTTTGTATTTTAATAAACTTTTGCTGATCATTATTTGTTTTTCTATTATTTATATTTGCAATTATTTCAATGATTTGTCTTTTTGAACAAATCGCTCCTGAGGATCACTTGTGTCCTCCGCCTTGATATTTGCTTGCAATTTTATCTACTCTAATACTTCCTGTTGACCTTAGAGAAACTTTATATTGTTTCTCAGCCACTTCAACAAAAAGGAGAGTAACACTTCCAGTATTATATTTTCTTAATTGATTAATAATTGTTCTATATTTTTCTTTTCAATCTATGTTTAAGTGTTTAATATCATTCGTCGTAATTATTAGCGAAGCAATATTTTTTGATTGTTGAAGGTTTTTGATTATAAACAAATCTAACAACAAATCCCTTTGTGTTTTTCTCATTATTCTTCTTGATATTTCTTCAGAGTTAACTAATTTTCTTAATTCATTATAGTAAATTAAAGAATTTTCTTTTGACCCCAACACTGAAGAGCCCACAGCGTCTGTAATAAAACCAGTAATTAAATAAGTGGCTGCTTTTTTAGTAATTTTTCAATTTAGATTTAAAGCAATTTTAGTAATTAATGATGCTGTTGAAGGAAATCTTGGTTCGTTTATTGTAGTGGAATTTTTTCTAATTGACTTCACAGAATTTAAAACTGTATCATGATGATCAATTATCAAAAGATCATTAGCGACTTTTCATGATACTCCTTCGATCC
>JAUXHI010000037.1 GCA_030621645.1 Mycoplasmataceae bacterium | reverse complement strand
AAAAAAGAAGATTATATTGCTTATGAAATATTAGTTAAATCATTCAAAGATTCAAACGGAGACGGTTGAGGAGACTTAAGGGGAATAATAAGTAAATTAGATTACATTAAAGATTTAGGTGTAAACTATATTTGATTAACACCAATATATGAAACTCCAAACTTTGATAATGGTTATGATATTAAAGATTATTTTACATTAAACAATCAAGTTGGTAATTTTTCAGACTTTGAAGAATTAATAGAGAAATCTAGAAATTTAGATTTAAATATTATGATGGATATTGTTGTAAACCACACATCAACTCATCATGAATGATTTTTGAAAGCTTTGAAAGGCGATAAATACTACCAGGATTTTTATTATTTTGAGGAAAATAAAAATAATAAACCACCAACAAATTGAAAATCAAAATTTGGTGGATCAGCATGAGAATTTTTACCAGAGTTGAATATGTGATATTTACATCTTTATGATGCTACACAAGCGGACTTAAATTGAGAGAATGAAAATGTTGTAAAAGAAATTTATAAGATAATTGATTTTTGATTGAACAAAGGTGTATCAGGGTTAAGATTTGATGTTATTAATGTTATATCTAAACCGCCTTTACCATGAAAAGATGATTTAGAAGGTGATGGTAGAAGATTTTATACTGACGGACCTAAGATTCACAAGTATATTAAAACAATGGTTAAAAACACTCTGCTTGTTGAAGAAAACTTACTTTCTATTGCTGAATTATCATCAACTGATATAACTAATGTGGTTGAATATACAAATCCTAATAATAAAGAATTTGTGATGGCATTTAATTTTCATCACCTTAAGGTAGATTATAAAAATGGTGATAAATGAACATTGATGACTCCTGATTTGAATAAATTTAAAAATTTAATTCAAGTTTGACAAGAAAAAATACAAGAAGGAAACGGTTGGCTTGCTAATTTTTTATCAAATCATGATCAACCAAGACATGTTTCTAGATTTGGTAATGATGAAAAATTTCACTCTGAATCAGCGAAAGCTTTTGGAATGTTATATATATTTTTAAGAGGAACTCCATTCATATACTTTGGAGAAGAAATTGGTATAACCAATGCCTATTTTGATATTGAAGATTATAGAGATGTAGAGTCATTAAATTATTTTGAAATAATGTTAGAAAAAGGAATTTCAAAAGAAAAAGTATTAGAAATATTAAAGCAAAAGTCAAGAGATAATGGGAGAACACTTATGGCTTGAGATGATTCTAATAATGCAGGATTTACTGTTGGTGAGAAATCATGAATAAAACCCTCACCTGGTTATAAAACTATCAATGTTGCTAACCAAATTGAAGATAAAAATTCAATTCTTTCATTCTATAAAGAAATAATTTCTTTAAGAAAAACTAAAGATGTATTATCTTTAGGATCAATTAAATTTATTGAATCTCCAGATGGAATAATGATTTATAAAAGAATTCTTGATGATAATCAAATAATAGTAATTATTAATATGACTGATAAAATTATTTCAATTGATGAGTCATTAATTATTGGAAATATAATTATTAATAATTATTCAGATTTATCAAATAATTTAAAACCATTTCAAGCAGTAGCGGTGGAAGTTTAATTATGTGAGGTATGCCATTTTGATTATCTGTATTAGTAATAATATTATTAGTGATTTTAATTGGGATTCTAATGTATTTTTGGACTAGAAATTATGCTTCTAGAAGAAGAGATAGAAAATTGAAAAAAAGAGGTCTAGATCCAGAAAAAGAAAACAGTAAACAATTGTTAAAAGACATAATGCCTGAAATAGATAAATCATATAGTATTGTTATTTCTTGAATGTATTTTTTAACATTGGATGTAATACACAATGCAAAATTATTGAAAGGTGATCATAATAAAATACATGAATTAATTAATTATGTAAATGATAATTTGAATTTAATTATAAATTCATTTCAATATAAGGAAGCGACTAGTTTTAATGAATATAAGAAAAAACTTAATTATTTCTTTTTGTTTCTTTCAAAAAACAGACCTACTGTTTGAAATAGTAGAATAAATAGTGAAACTTTTGGAAACTTAAATAATGAGTATCTTAAAGTTAAAAATGATTCTGAATTTAAGAAGTTTGAAAATTTAATTATAAAATTTGAAACAAATAAATAACTATCAGACAAATTGTTTGATAGTTTTTTATTTAAATAAGGAAGCTCCACCAATTAAAGCAGCATATTATCAAGTTTTTCTTTTTTTTAATTCAACAGAATCAATGAATTTTTGAGCTACATATTTTTCATTTGTTTTTTTCTAATTCAAAATTTTTATTAATCAATATTCCGCCACCAATAACAATTGTTTTGGCGAGGAATTAATTGAATTTGTAACTAGGTTGCAACAACATTTTATTTTTAATTTTAATGTAGAAAAAGTAGCACCAAATTATATTGGTGAAAGATTATCACATAATTGAATTGAAAATGAAAGTGATTAAAGAATTTATAAACAACTAATTAATAACTGTATTAAGCAGTTTTTTATACTGTATATAATTAACATATGAAACTAAAAGTATTTGAAATATTATATTTTACGCGCTAAAATTAAAGTATTATGAAACAACTAAAAGTTATTGAATTATTTTCTGGAATAGGTTCACAAGCTAAGGCATTAAAAAATATTGGGTTAGATCATAAAATAGTAGGTA
>JAUXHI010000026.1 GCA_030621645.1 Mycoplasmataceae bacterium | reverse complement strand
ATTAGAAATCCTTGAATGTCTCTTAACTATATTAATAGAAAAGAAACATTAAAGAAACAATTAAAAAAAATCAGATAATTTATGAAAAAAAAAAAATATAACCTTAACCAAAAATCGCAACACTCTTTTTACAAGGAGGCTAAAAACTCATTCTTTGGTGAAAAGCAGCTTTCTAGTGATATGGTTATTAAAAAAATCAAAAAGGTTCTTAAATGCTCATTATACGGTTACTTAGTAGTAGCCACTCTTTGAGGTTGTGTTAATCAATTTAGAAACCCAACATCACAAAATGTAACGCAAGGAATTGAGTTTTATAGAACTGATGATGATGTTTGATCTAACTTATATCAATCACAAACATCAACAACTTATTCAGTTGTTAATGAAGGCGTTAGCTACCATACTGATTTTAATAGAATAAATAGAGAAGGAGAAAAATTCACTTATAAAGATAATCATGATATAAAATCATGAAATAAAGAATTCACAGGTTCGACAGAGGCATCATTAGGTGAAGGTACAGTAGGATATACTCAAGTTTTACAAAAATTAGAGTTCTATACTATGAACCCAAATTTTTATTTTGATTCACAAGAGGACTCAAAAGAAATTAAAAAATATTCAGCTGCTGAATGAGTAAACACACAAGACCTTGAAATAAGAGTTGCGGATTTACAAACAAAATCTGGTAATGCAAATTCAAGAACATATGGATATCAAGCTTCAGATTCTGATATTAATGGTTTTGTGCCACATGTAATGTTAGTTGATTGAGATAAAGCGGACAAAGAATTCTTTGGAGACAACTTTGTTACTCAATCAACCGTTGTTCCAATTGGATTACAAATAATTAATAAAATTGGAAAAGAAGACAAAAATTTAGCAAATTCTTGAACAAAATTTATGGGTGCTGCGGATATTTGACAAGATGAAAAAGATATTTTTAAAAAAGATGATGATGGCAAAATACTTGAAGATTCTAATGGTTATAAAGTATTTGACCAGGATAATTGATATGTACTATTAAATAGTGAAACAATTAGTCGGGATTCAAATCCTGACAATATTAATTTTGAGTCTGAAGAATTTGTAATGAAGTTTTTGCCAAAATTGAATTTAAATAAAACAATAAAGGATGATAATAAATATATTCAAGAACAATTAAAATTTATGCTTAATATGTATGCATTTAATTATCCTGAACTTAATGTTGATGAGTTAACGTTTCTTAAGATAAAAGGCGAAGAAGAACTTGTAACTGCCGAAATTCTTTATGAAGAATTAACAGGAGAAAAAGAATTCAAATATTCTGCAAAACTGCCTTCAGCTTTTCTTATAGAAAACTATTCTGGTGAAGGATATAATGATCCATTGGTTGATTTTAATCCAAAAACGACACCTGAATTAAAATTTGGTAATCAATTATTTATATATGAACAGAAAAAAGGCGAACCAATTAAACCCACTACTGAAACATTAAATATAATGGAGAATGAAAGAAAAAAAGCGGTCTTGGATATAACAAATAATGAAACTGATTCATGACAATATCTTGAAACTAATAGAGGATCAGGACATGATCATAGAACAAATAATATGGGTTGAGGAATTGTTGATGGGAAAGGCGAACTTAGAAAAGTTACTTCTAGCTTTGGAGAAGAATCATATTTATGAGGTTTGACTAGAGCTACTGATTATGGACATATTACAAATAAAATGTTAATAGAAAATCCTAAATATTCTAAATATGTTCTTACAGAACAAAATTATAATTATCAATTTTTAGCTGATAAAGATAAACCGTATACTATGGAAAGTCAATTTGGAGCATATGTTGGTAAAGGTAACAAAAAAGAAACTCTTGAATTTGAAACTAATAATGAATACTTAGGATTACAGGGAGCGAATGAAATGGGTTACCATACAAAAAAGAAAAATTATCCAAGGGGCCCATCTCAAAGAGGAGTGCTTAGACCCATTTACTGAGATAAGCCTACAAATAAAGATACATCAGAATGAAAAGTAAGAACTTGAAAGGATGAATTTCATTCTGATTATTGAAGGAAATCTGATGAACCTGATATTATTAATGATTATAAATATAAATGAGAACCAACTGCTGCTGATTATGCTTCACAAGCAATAGCAACTTCTGGTGAAGATCCACAAAATGGTTCGCGTGTAGTATTTGTTTCATGATCAGATTGAGGGAAAGCATGGGGTCCAAACTTTGGACCAATGCATGGGACATTCTTATTCCCGCTAGCAATGGTTTCATTAACAGTGGAATCATGATTCCCATATGATGGATTCGGAGCATGAGGAGTGCTATTGGGAGTATTTATTATAATATTTGTTCTTAGAGGAATAGGAACATTATTATCTTGAAAATCACATGACAACCAACAAAAAATGCAAGAAGTTCAAACTAAGGTTGCTGAGATTAAATCAAAATATGAGAAGTATGATAAATCTAATAAGCAAATGAAACAAAAACAGCAACAGGAAATTATGTCTCTTTATAAAAAACATGATGTTAATCCATTTGCTTCATTCGGTTCATTGTTCTTAACAATGCCTATCTTCTTATCAATGTGAACTATTATTTCATCTATTGTTACATATAAAATAGCATCAATAGGAATGTTCTCATTCGCTGCAACACCATTCTTCGGAATGTTTAATATAGGAAGCATGTTTATATTTTATTTTCTTGTTGCTGTGGGTGTTGGACTGTCTCAAGGAGTTTCATCTAAACTACCATCATGACTAGCTGATAGACGTAATGGTGTTAGAAGACTTGATGAGGCTACAAAGGCTGCGAGAAAGAAACAAAACAAGATGTCCAATATAATGGTCGGGGTGTTTGTGTTTATGGGACTTACAATTCCTACTCTACTTGCATTCTATTGAATGATTTCAGCTTTATTCACAATTTCGCTAGAGTTATTAAGACACTATTTAAAAATTAGAAAAGGTGAAGAGATAACAATGAATAATACTTCTAAAAAAGAGGTAACCATTGAATAAAATTAAATACACTTTATAAGTGTATTTTTTTTATTCACTATATAATCATAGTATGGAAACAATCTATTCGTTAGTAACTAAACCAATAAATCAAAATGTAGCAATTATCCGTATTTCAGGTCCGGATGCTTTTACTATTATCAAAGATATTGTTCCTTCATTTGAACCAAAACAAAATAGTGTTGTGTTTAAAGAATTATTTTTTGGTGATGAGTTTATTGACCAAGCATTACTTTTATCATTTAAAGCGCCTAATTCATTTACTGGTGAAGATATAATAGAAATTCAATCACATGGCAATATGTATGTAGTTCAAAAAATATTAGAAAAATTAAACACATATAATATTAGACAATCAGAACCAGGAGAATTTATGAAGCAGGCATTCATGAATGGGAAAATAGATCTTTCTCAATCAGAAGCTATTAATACTTTAATACTTTCTGAAAATAAATCTCTTACTGAAAAAGCAATATCAAACTTAAGTGGCGTACAAGCAAAAGTAATTAAAAAAGCAATTAAAGATTTAAGTGTGATAATGGCACATATTCAAATATCAATTGATTATCCGGAAAATCAAGATACACAAAAATATTCATTAACTGGAATCAAAGGTGAACTTGAAAAATATTCAAAAGAAATTGAAGAGGTTATTAGTAATTCAAAATTATTAATAAAGATTGATAAAGGAATTAAAATTGCTTTAATAGGAAGACCTAATGCTGGTAAGTCTTCACTTCTAAATGCTATCTTAGATGAAGAAAGAGCTATCGTCTCTGATGTGCAAGGCACAACAAGAGATGTAGTTGAATCATCTATTTTATTAAATGATGTTAAAGTAACATTACAAGATACTGCCGGACTTAGAACAACAGATGATTCAGTTGAACAACAGGGTATTAAAAAAACACTTGAAACACTTGAAACAGCAGACATAATAATTGCTGTTGAAGAACCTAGTGAAAAACTTAATTATTCTGATCTAGAAAAATTTGATAGCAAAATAATAAAAGTAATGAACAAGAAAGATCTTGTAGATTTAGATAATGATGAGTATATAACTACATCAGCCCTAAATAAAGACATCAATGAACTTATAATAAAAATTTCAGATTATATTAAAAATAATCTGAAAAATATTAATTTTAAAAACGCTATTTTAATAACAAGTAATCAAGTTAACAATTTCGAAAAAATATTATCACATATTAAAAAAGCAATTTCAATGTTAAAAGATAACTTTAGTATTGATGTAGTAGCATTAGAGATTGAGACAATAATAAAAGAACTGGGAGCTATTTTAGGAATAGTGGTAGATCAAGATTACACTTCAAATTTATTTGCTTCATTCTGTTTAGGGAAATAATGAAACCAATAGATACACATGCACATTTAATAAAAACAATGGATTATGGAAAACCCCTTGGTAAAAATATTAAAGAAAATTTAAAGGAACTTGAATACATTGTAAATATTGGAGTAGATTTAGATTCATCAAAGGAAATATTAGAGCTAAATAAAAAATATGAAAGATTGCTTCCTGTAATAGGGATTCATCCAACAGATTCAAATTATTTAGTGATTGAAGATGCAATCAAAGAACTTGAATCAATGATTACTGATAAAGTTATTGCGTTGGGTGAAACTGGCCTTGATTATCATTGAGAACATGTAATTGACAATCAAAAGAAATCATTCATTGCTCATATAGAATTAGCAAAAAAATATCAATTACCAATTGTTATACATTCAAGAGATTCACATGATGATGTATATGAAATAGTAAAAAATTATCCCGAAGTTAAATTCTTACTTCATTCCTGAGGTGGTTCTATTGAATTGACTAACAAATTTTTAGAAATGCCAAATATTTGATTTTCATTTTCAGGAGTTCTGACATTTAAAAATGCTCAAGATATTAGAGATTTATTAAAACAAATCCCAAAGGAAAAAGTTTTATTTGAAACTGATTCACCATTTTTAACACCTGCTCCTTTCAGAGGAAAAACAAATTTCCCCAAGTATGTTAATTACGCTGTAGAAACAGCTTCAAATTTGTATAATATTTCAAAGGAGGAAATGATAAATATTTCATGACAATCATTTAAGGATTTTTTCAAAATTAATGAAAGCTAAAAAACAAGACCTTTCTTTTTAGCTTATGTCTTATAGACATTTAAGGAAAAATGGGTTTTAAATTTTTGTCAAAATTTGCAAAGACTTTAATTGTTGTTATTGCTGTTATGTCAGCTGCAGGGATATTAATCTCTGTAGGTAGATTAATGGATAATGGATTTTTATCAGAAATTGGAGCTGAATTGCCTGCCGGTTATGTTGTTTTAACAATCGGTGAAATTATTCAAAGTATTGGATGGTTCATTATTATTAATCTTGGTTTTTTATTTGTTGTCGCTATTTCTGGTAGTTAAGCAGATAAAAAAGCAGGAGGAGCATTTAATGGGGCAATACTTTATTTAGTGTTTCACACTGTGCTTTGGCCAATAGCATCTGGTATGTAAAGTCTCCACCCAGTGAAGACATAACAATTGTTGTAATTTCATCTAACATAACAAAAAGCAAAGAAGAAAATATATATAAAATATCATCAATATTTTTATCTACAAATGCAAAATAGATGATGCTAAGTGAAATTTATGGTGGAATTAAAATGTTTAAAAAATATAAACAAGTAGAGAAAAATATTTTTAAATAGAAAACACATGCATTAGCATGTGTTTTTCTTTTTTTCTGTTTAACAATACCATAATATTTTCCTAATGAATGTATAATTTACATATGAATAAATTAATAAATAGATTGAAATATACATATCCAAATAGTGAAAATATTTTTGAAATAAAACATGACATTACATATCATGTGGCCATTCGTGTATCGGACATGTTTATTGAAAACAATGAATTAGCAATAGAAACAACATTAACTAATTTACAGAAGGCAACATTAAGGATAAGTTTAGTTGATCATGATATGCTAAATATAAAATATTCACAAAAATATTTTCCTACTAAGAGATTTAATGAACATATAAATGGGAATTTTTCATTACCAAAATATAAATTAATTAAACAGAAAATAGGATTAATTGTAGCTGCAGAAGTTAATTCAAAAATTATTACTACTAATTCTGGAACAAAAGGTGCCTTAACTGATGTTGAACAAATTATTATTGATTTTAAAAATAAAACAAAGAGATTAATAATTACAAAAAATCCTTTTAACATGGAAATTGAAGATATTAAAACAAAGACTATTCAATTCACACTAAATTGGAGAGATGGGTTTTCTTATTTTGGAGGATTTACAGCTCCTGGTTTAGGGTTTAAACAAATTAGTGATAAAAAAATGTTACCCTTCCTATCATGAGCTATAAGAAATGATGAGAAAACATTTGGTTTAGGAGAAGATTTTGGAAAATTTGAAAAAACCGGAACTAAAAAAACAATATTTAATACTGATACATCAGGCAAAATAAATTCTGGTTTAAATTATAATGCTATTCCATTTATTGCTTC
>JAUXHI010000015.1 GCA_030621645.1 Mycoplasmataceae bacterium | reverse complement strand
ACATACTTACCTGTTTCAACGCTAACAGTTACATAATCTCCAGCTTTAATAAATTGAGGGGCATCAAGCTCAAGACCAGAAATTAATTTAATTTTTTTAGTTACATTCGTTACTGTATTTCCTTTCACGGCATCTGTAACTTCAATTACTTCTAAAGTAATATTAGTTGGTAATTCAATACCTATTATTTTTTCTCCATATATTTTTATTTTTGTATCTATACCTTCAGCTAAATAATTAATATCATTACCTAAATCTGCTACAGGTATTTCAACTTGCTCAAATGTTTCTTTATTCATAAAATGAGCAATATTAGAATTAATATATAAGAATTGAGCTTTCTTTGTTTCAATATATGCTTTTTCTACTTTTTCTCCACCAGTGAATGAAAGAATAACATTTGATCCTGTTTCTAAATTTCTAACTTTAACTTTAACAGTAGCCTGTCCTCTTCCCGATTTTGAATGCGAAGATTCCAGAACTATAAATACTGAGTTATCTTTTTTGAAAGTTATTCCAGATTTAAATTCGTTTACATTTATCATATGTTATTCCTTTACTTATTAATTTTACAACAAAATTATTTATTAGATTATAGATTACCTAATTTCTTTCAAAAAGTCATCATTAGCATTATTGGTTACTTTTAATACCTCGTTATTTGTGTGTGTAGAAACATGATTAGATTTTGCAACTATATTACTTAATGGTTGTTTTAAACTAGAAACATTTACAATTCACAATGGTATAAGCACTAATGCTGAGATTATATTTATTATTACTCAAAGTTTTTCATTGAATATAACTGAACTAT
The DNA here is from genome assembly GCA_030621645.1 of Mycoplasmataceae bacterium. Taxonomy (GTDB): domain Bacteria; phylum Bacillota_I; class Bacilli_A; order Mycoplasmatales; family Hepatoplasmataceae; genus JAUXHI01. The sequence continues at coordinate 11,644 of JAUXHI010000015.1, read as the reverse complement.
CAAATAAATTCATATATCCAACTAATACAGTAATTGTAATCATCAAAGTTAAAAATAAAGTTGATAATACTTTAAACATAAAGTAAACAAAGATTAATTCACTTTTGAACATTCATATATTAAAAATAAATGTAAGTACTCCAATACCTATTCCTGCTCCTGTGATACCTATTGATAATGATTTAGATGCATCTGGCATTGTTGATACCCCTAGTATAAATAAAATCATCATTGATGATAAAAGAGTTAATGATAATCATATCAATAATTCATTTGCTAATTCTGTTATTAATTTTTTTCTTTTATAAATTTTTCTTGCCATTATATTACCTTCAATTTTTTATCAGATTTATTTAATTGTTCATGATCAGTTTTTGTAACAATAATGTCTTGTTCTATTCTAACTCCACATTTACCTTCTATATAAATTCCTGGTTCTACAGTTATTACCATTCCTTCTTCTAATATAGTTTTAGATGATTGGTTAACTCTTGGTTCTTCATGAACTTCTAATCCGACACCATGTCCTGTTCCATGTGTAAAGTATTTACCATAACCTGCATCTTCAATGTATTTTCTAGCAATTGAATCAATTTTTTTAGCTTCAACACCTGGTTTAATTGCTTCTATGGCTGTTTCCATTGAATTTAGGATAATGTTATGTATTTTCTGTTGTTCTTCGCTAGGAAGCTCTCCAAGAACTACTGTTCTTGTCATATCAGAAGCATATCCTTCATAGAATAATCCAAAATCAATTGTAATCATTTCTCCTATTGCAATTTTATGATCTGATCCTCTATGATGAGGCTTAGATCCATTTGCTCCAGCTGCAACAATTGGTTCAAAAGAAGGTTCAAGATTCATGTTAATAATTTTGCTCTTAATAAATTTTGTAACTTCTATCTCTGTCATTCCTTCTTTTATGAAATCAAGTATCTCTAAGAAGAGATCATCAGTAATAGATACTGCTTTTCTTATTTTGTTTAATTCATCTTCTGTTTTGATTTCCCTAAATCCTGTAAATGAAATTGGTTCTAAAGTTATTTTAGATTTTTCCAATACATCTTTAAGATTTGTATATCTTTCTACTGTTAAGTATGAAGAATCAACAACTAGGTTTCCTCCAGCTTCTACTATTTTAGGCAAAATGATTGATTTAAATGCTTCATCAAATAACATTACCTTAAAATCTTTGATTTGTTCTTTAGCTGCTGTTAAATATCTATTATCAGTCAATACAAATCATTCTCCATCGATAAGAAAGACTTCCATAAATGAAGAATTAAAATTTGTTAAATAACTAACATCGTTAGGGTTTGAAAATCATATTGCTTTTTTATTTGTTAGTTCTTGATACTTTTTTGATTTTTGCATGTTTTACTCCTGAAAATTTGTCATATGCTTCCAACGTCTCAATTGAAGGTTTAACACCTCTCTTATTAAGTTTCTTAATTTGATTTTTGAGAATCTTTACATAAGTTAGATTTAAATTTGAATATGCCAGCCTTCTTAAAGCTCCGGTTTTCGAACCTTTTCTATCTGATGAAATTTTATCAGCCACAAATATTATTTTATCTAACTTGGTAGCATTGGGGCTTGAAATAGTGTGTCTCTTAATTGCATTTAATATTTTTTCATCTTTTAATAAATAAACATTTTTTAATCATGCTGCTGTTGAATATCCATGTACTGCTGGATCTTCTGGCAGTACTCATTCAGGTTCATATTTCTTTACTATAGCTTTTTGTTCTCCTATCGGTAACAACTTGAACATATCATGTGTTAATCCTGCAATGTATGCTTTCTTCTTAGAAACAAATAGTGTTTTAGCTGCTAATCTCTTTGCATGACTGGCAACTGATGTTACATGTTGATATCTTTCATTATGTAATTGTAAAAATACTAATGTTTTTAGAAATAAATAATTTTTTGCAATATATTTCTTTGTGTCAAACGGAATGTTATCTCAAAGAAATCTATTTAATGTTTCACTTGATGACATTTTTAGGATTCCATCTGAAATAAACTTATCAGATTTATCAATTAGATTTATTTTTATTTTATTTCTTCCTAGAACAATAATTCCGTCTATTGCATTTCTAAATTTATTATAATATTTTCATTGTTTAACTAATGAGTATCTATCATCACCCATAATGAAATAAAATTTATGTGATGGATATTGTTCTTTTAAAGCGACAACTGTTTGATATGAATATGAAATTCTATTTTTTGTTAATTCATCAGTTTTAATTTTTGCTCACTTCATTTCATTTTCAATTAAAGCTGCTTTTATTATCATAACTCTATGAATATTTGACATTGGTTCAACATTGAATGTTTTATCAGGTGTTATTTTTGTAGGAATAAATCAAACCTCATCAAGTTTAGTTATTTCTTTAGCAAGTTCAGCTGCTTTGATGTGGCCATTGTGTATTGGGTTAAATGTTCCTCCAAAAATACCTATTTTCATACTTTAATTATAAATGCTATCCACTATATTAAACCTAATTCCTTTAGGTAAGAATAGTTTTCCTTTTGTTCTTTTTTTCACAGTAAATTTACCTAGTCCAGAAATGATGATATCTTTTCTGTCGCCAGTAATTTCAATATCATGACACTCAAATGTTTCATCTATTGGTTTTTCTGCATTCACTCTTGCAACATCTAATTCATTAGAAATTTGAAATTGAATTGGTGACGGAGTTTCAATGAAAAAGAATGCTCATCCTTTTGCTATTGAATACATTGATGGTTTAGTTGGTTGGAAATTTAGAATTCTAATTTCCTTTTTAGCCATCACCGCTTCCATTTGTTCTGGATTAAGTAAATTCTGATAACTTCCTTTTAATAAAAAACCTGGGTAGTCATAGATCTTAAAGTTATCTAACTCTACTTCTATTACTTCAGTAGTTGTTCCTAATGTATTTGATATTGTATTTTTAACATCTTTTAATCTTGATTTAAATATTGATCTAATTAAAGATGATTTACCAACATTAGAATATCCAATGATTGAAAAACTTCCTCCTTTTTGTTTCATATAGTCATATAGTGAATCAATATTTAAATTTTTAGTTGTTGAAGCAATAACTATTGAACTAAATTTAATATTTTTTGATGTTGCTATATTATCAATTCATTCTATTATTGTAGATTGAGGAATTGCCTTTGGCAATATATCTGTTTTATTAACAAGAAAAAGTAATCTTTTATAATTAACATATTTATTTATGTTTGTTATTAATGTTTCAAAAGGATTTGAAACATCTATAACTAAAATTACATCTCCATCAGAGTTTTTAACTTTATTTAAATATTCAACTATATCAACTTGCTGTAAATTATTTGTCTTCTCACCATAATGAACGAGTTTAAAACATCTCATACATAATGTTGAGTTCTCTTTAGGTGTGTAACCTCTTTCTTCATTGTTGGTGATCTGTAGTTGTTCTCCACAACCACTACATTTATTAGAGGATGTCATATTTATCTGTTAACCTTTCTTTAATTAAATCTTCTTCTTGAAGAAGTAAATTATCTTTAGAAAGTTTTGCAAATACTTCCTTTTCTAATCATTTACTAATAGAATTAAGAGCAATATTTGAATCAACTAGTGGGTAAACAAGAATAGATTCTATTCTTAATATATTTGCTGCCAATATATCAGTAATTATTAAATCACCGATCATAACAACTTCAGATATATCATAACCAAAGTCCTTAATTGCCTTTTTCATAGCTCATGGAAAAGGTTTCTTTGCATTGGCAATAAAATGTTGAACATTTAGTTTGTCGGCAAAGAAAGAAACTCTTTTTTTTGAGTTGTTTGACAAGATAAGGAAATCAATGTCAGCTTCTTGTGCTTCTTTAACAAATTCAATTGCTACTTTTGTTGGGAACTTAGTAAAGTGTGGAACTAGAGTATTATCTAGATCACATATAATCATTTTTATCCCTTGTTCTTTAAGTGATTTAATATCTATATCTTCTATTTTTTTTGAATAAGCTGATGGTTTTAGGAAATTAATAAATAAAGCAAAAAACAATGACGTTGATTGTTTATCTTCATTATTGTCGTTTCTTGGTTTTTTGTTTTTTTTCATAAAAATAAAAACTAAAAATTATTTAGATTTTTCTTTGTGTGTTGTTTGTGCATTACATTTTGAACAAAACTTTTTTACTTCCATTTTCTCTGGGTGTTTGCTTCTGTTTCTGTCTCCAATGTAGTTTTCCATTTTACATTGCATACAGAAATATGTTAATTTATTTCTCATATTTTCTCAATAGTTATTTTAATTATATATTAGAAACTATCTAAAATGTTATCTAACTCTAATTGGACTCCTTTTTTGGTTTTTGTTTTTGCAAGTTTTTGTTTTGATTTATCAAAATTTAATAGAACATTATCAAAAATTAATTTGATTCCACCTGTAACTGCTGCAGATGTCCCTGTTCCATAATCTGAAATAGGAATGTTTTCTTTTGGTTTAAAGTGTAGATACTGATCTGAAGTGTCTAACACTTTTAAGTTGCCTGATGTTTCAGGGTCAAATACATTTATTACTCTAAATGGATTAGATTTAACTTGTTTTACAATAAATGATCCTCTTGATCCTCTTGAAACTCCTTTTACTTCTTTTGTTTTTACCCTTTTTGCTTTTCCGATGTTGGTAAATAGAATTACTTGAGCTTTTCCATCATCAACTTTATCAATATCTTGAATTATAGTTGCGGCAACAGTGTCTTCAGGGTTTAAATTAATGTTTTTTACTCCTGATGCAGACAATCCAACAATTGGAATTGCATCTAATGAGTATTTCAATGAAATAGCACCTTCTGTTACTGTTGTGACAAAGTATTTCTGGTTGTAGGCAACTGAGATAGATACAACTTCATCTTCTCCCTTAATGCCCATGTATTTACCACCACGTTTAGTTAGTGATGTTGTTAATCCAGAAATATTTGTTTGTTTAATCATTCCTTTTTTAGTTGAAATGACTAAATTACCTGCCATATTTTCAAATGAACTTGCAACAGCAACAGCAACGATTTTATCTAAACCATCCATTCCAGTTATAGTAGATAAATGTTGTCCAACATCTTTTCATTTAAAATCTTTTAATTTATAAATTGGAAGTGAATAATATTTACCAGTTGATGAAAATAGAATTATGTTTTTCATATTTGATGATTCAAAACTAGAAAGAATAATATCATCAACTCTTTTGCCTGTTTCTGATCCTGAAAGTTCTTTTGATTTAAGAGATACTTTCTTAATGTATCCTTGTTGAGATACAGTTACAGCTATTTTTTCTTCAGTAATTAAATCTGTTTCATTAACTTCTGTGTCAGAAAGGTTTCCAACTATCTTAGATCTTCTACTTTGTTTAAATTCTTCTAGAATTAAATCTAATTCTTTTACAATTTCTTCATTTAGATATGCCTTATCTTTAAGTCCTTTTGTAAAGTGTTTAATTAATTTATTTAATTCTTTTTGTTCAGTTAATAATTGATTAATATCTGTTGAAGTTAATCTATATAATCTTAAGTTAACAATAGCTTCCGCTTGTCTATCAGTGAAATCAAACGATTTCATGATTCTTTCTTTAGCTTCTTTTTTATTTTCTGATTTTCTAATAATCGCAATTATCTTATCAATAATATCTACAACTTTAATTAACCCATCAACTATTTCTAGTCTTTGAGCATACTTGTTTAATTCAAATTTGAATAAGTTTGTATATATTTCAATTTGGAAATTTGCAAATGTTTGAACAATATCTAATAGAGATAATTGCTCTGGTCTTTTATCTTTAATAACAACCATGTTGATATTAAATCTTTTTTGTAAATCAGTATTTTTAAATAGATATTTAGTAATGGCTTCAACATTAGCGCCAGTAGCTAACATGATTGAAACTTGTAAACCAGTTCTATCAGTATCATCTCTTACTTCTTTAATTCCTGATATCTTTCCACTTCTAATCATTTCATCAATTTTTCTAACCATTTCTGATTTATTAACTTCGAAAGGTACTTCAGTAACTATTAATGTGTTTGATTTTTCATCATATGACATTTTAGCTCTAATAGTAACTTTGCCTTTGCCAGTTTTATATACTTCTTTAATTTCAGAAACATCAATTTCTCCACCAGTTGGAAAATCTGGCCCTTTAACTATTTTTGTAATATCTGATAAAACAGGCGCTTCTGTTTTTAAAACAAATTTAACAGCTCTTATAACCTCATTTATATTATGAGGTGGAATGTTAGTAGAATATCCTGATGCAATCCCTGTTGATCCATTAACTAATAGATTTGGGTATCTTGCCGGGAAAACAACTGGCTCTAATTCAGCATCATCAAAGTTTGGTGAGAAATTAACAATGTTCTTTTCTAATCCAACTAGTAAGTGTTGAGAGATTTTAGATAATCTTGTCTCTGTATACCTCATAGCAGCTGGTGAATCTCCATCTATTGACCCTTTATTACCATGCATATCAACAAGTGGTATATTAAGTTTTCATTCTTGTCCTAATCTTACCATTGCCTCATATACTGATGAATCACCATGTGGGTGATACTTACCAATAACATCTCCAACAACTCTTGCTGATTTTTTATATGGAGAATCATGAGTAATTTTTAAAGCACTCATTGCATATAGTATTCTTCTTTGAACTGGCTTAAGACCATCTCTTAAATCAGGAAGTGCTCTTTCTTGAATTATGTATTTTGAATAGTTTCCAAATTTTTCTCCAATTAGGAGATCAAGCCTTTCAGAAAAGATGCCTTTTTTAATCATTTTCTACCTCTTCTGTTTGTGTATTAATTGTTTCAATAAAATTATCCTCTAATGTGAATACAACATTGTTTTCAATTCATTGTCTTCTAACTGCTGGATCTTGTCCCATTAGAATTTCAATAATTTTTGATGCTGCTTCTGCATCTGAAGCATCAACTTGAACTAATGTTCTAGTCTTAGGGTCCATTGTTGTTTCTCAAAGTTGTTCAGAGTTCATTTCACCAAGCCCTTTATATCTTTGAATTTCTGTATTCTTTGATCCTTCTCTTATTTTCTTAAGTTCATCATCTGATCAAGCATATTGAATTTTCTTAGTTGTTTTATTTGTAACTTTATATAAAGGAGGCATAGCGATGTAAACCATTCCTTCATCAATAAGTTCTTTCATAAATCTATAGAAGAAAGTAAGTAGCAATGCTTGAATATGAGCTCCATCAGTATCGGCATCGGTCATTATTATTATTTTCCCGTAGTTAACTTTCTTTCTTCTAAAATCTTCTCCCAAACCCCCACCAATAGATGCTATTAGTATTGAAAGCTCTTCATTTGCAAGAATGGTTTTTAAATTAGCTTTTTCAGTATTAACAATTTTTCCTTTTAATGGAAGGATGGCTTGTGTTTTTCTGTTTCTACCTAATTTAGCAGAACCTCCAGCTGAATCACCCTCAACAACGAACAGTTCTCTCTTTTCAGGAATTCTTGATTGAGCAATAACTAGTTTGCCAACATATGACTTGCCTTTTGTTTTGTTTAATTCTCTTGTTACTTCTCTAGCTCTTTTAGCTGCTTCTCTTGCTTTTTTAGAAGAATAAGCACGCTTGATTATATTATGAGCATCAGTTTTGTTTGAATTTAAATAGTGAACTAATTGATTGTATGCTTCTCTTTCAATATATGTTCTTGCCTTTGGTGAAGCTAATTTTGATTTAGTTTGACCTTCGAATTGTAATAGATCTTCTGTAACATATACAGATATGATTGCATATAGCCCTTCTCTAACATCATCACCATCAAGAGGTTTTCCACCTTCTTGTAATTTATTATTTAATGCATAGTCATTAACTGCTTTTGTTAAAGCTGTTTTGAATGCAGTTTCATGAGAGCCACCTTCGGGAGTAATAATATTATTAACAAATGATTGAATGTTTTCTTGAGTAGCTCCAGTATATTTAATTGCTGCATTAAATGTTATTTTTGCTGACTTAACTGTGAATGAATGAACTTTAGAAACTTCTTTTTGACCTTCTGATAATTCATTAACTCATTCTGAAAGACCCCCAGGGAAACTGAAGTCATATTGTTGCTCAATTTTTTTATCATTAAATTTGATTTCTAAATCTGGATTTAAATAAGCAAGTTCTCTTAATCTTTGAGCTATTATTTTCCCATTAATGTTTATGGTCGGGAAGATTTTATCATCAGGTTTAAACTCTACCTTTGTACCTGTTTTATTTGTTGTCCCAACTTTAGTAAGTTTTTTAGAAAGCTTGCCACCATTATGGAATTCTATTATGTATTCTGATTTATTTTTTCAAACAGTTACTTTAACTTTTGACGAAAGAGCATTAACAACTGAAGAACCAACACCATGAAGTCCTCCTGATACTTTATATCCAGAATTTTCTCCACCAAACTTTCCGCCAGAATGAAGAGTAGTGAAAATTGTTTCTATTGCAGGTTTCTTAGTTTTAGAATGTATTCCAACTGGAATCCCACGTCCATCATCTTCAATTGTTGCTGTATTATCTGCTGATAATGTAATTAAAATAACACTAGCATGTCCTGCTAGGTATTCATCAACTGAATTATCGACTATTTCTTTAACTAGGTGATGTAATCCCCTAGTGCCAGTATCACCGATATACATTCCAGGTCTTTTTCTAATGGCTTCAAGGTTTTCTATAACCTCAATAGCACTTGCATCATATTTAGCCATTTATAAATCCTCCTTTGTTTTGATAAATGTTTTCATTAATATAAATAATAAATTTATTAAAATCTTTAACTTCTTTATTTTTAAGATATGAAACTATTTTTGAATACTCAAATGATAAATCATATTCAGTATCTGTATTTTTTATTTGTGTTTCTAAATATTTTATTAAAGAGTTATAGAAATTCATGAACATGTTTGATAAATGATCACCATATGCCTTTTCTATAATATCTTCAATAAATTCAACTACTTTTATAGTTGAATTATCTACATTATATATTTTTTTCTCATAATAGTAAGGCTCAAATAAAGTTTCAAGTACAACATTTGATAATCCAGTTATAAAGTTTGGATTATGAAATACGTGAAAATTGTTCTCTGCTCACGCTGTAATTTGTTCTTTTTGATATTTAAGTTCCGTTTTATTTTTCATTTTGATAATTATTTCTAAATAATTATCTCACATCTAATTAAGTTAAATGTGAAAACATAATCATTTTTTCTAATTCAACAAAAAAAGAAAATGTATTATTTTCTTTTTTCGTAATTATTTGATTTTGCATTTCTCATTGAAAGCATAACTGATTTAATTTGTGATTCTGATGGTTTTCTACCCATAGACATAAACATTGCTCTAATTTGAGCTTCTGAAATTGGTGGGTTGTCTCTTAATTGTTTTTCAATTAATTTTTTAGTAATGTAGAATCCTAAAATTCCAGCTACTGGAATTCCTACTGATGCCACAATAACCATTATTATTTCTAATCCTGTCATTTTTATTCCTTTAATACCTTTCTTATTTCTTTAATGTAAGCTGATGTTCTTCATGTTTCTGGTGTAATAAATGCTTTTGCATATTTTTTATTAACCAATTCTAGATGTGATCTTCTTATGTTTCCGGTTGTTATGAATTCTACTTTTTTAATTGTTTTTGGTAAAAGTTTATTTCTTAACTGAACTGACATTCTTGTTTCAACCGGTAATGAGACTACTTGAATGTTTAATTTTGTTTCTTTCTCAAGTTCAATTGTAACTTTTTCTATTTCATTAATTATTGTTCCTGAACCATAGAATATGTAATCTACTGGTTTTGAAGCAACTTTTCTTTTTCTAATGATATATCCACCATCTTTAGGTTTTCCTATTGTTTTACTAGCAACTTGTTTATTGTTTGTAATTACCGCTCTATCAATTATGATAATATGTGGGTTTTTCTTATTTTTAAGTGATTCAGATCATGCTTCAATTAATTCATAAGCATTTGCCGGACAATAAACATCAGCAAATGAGAATTTATATGAGTTTATGATGTCTGATATTTTTACACCATCAATCTTAGTTCTATCATAGAATAAATTAACTACTATTCCATTGTCTAATTTTTTAGATTCTCTTAATTGTTGTAATAATCCTTCTGATGTTAATAGTTCAGTCTGAATTATTGATCTTAATCCAAACATTGATATTCCATTTGAAATGTTACCAGCTATTGAAGGAAGTGTATTGTTAACAATTAATTCTTCATTCTTTTCTTTTAATGTATTAATTATTTTTTTATTAATAACGCTTAAGGATTTATCTTTTTTATAATTAACTAATTTTTTTAATTCTGTTTTAGTTGGAATATTTCAATTCTTATTTATTTGTTTTAATACATTGTTAACATCTTTTGAAGATGTTTTCTCTGCTCAAGAAGCATAATTATTAATTATTCTTCTTCTTAATGTTTTTCTTAAAAGTGCAATTTCAATATTTTCATCAATTGTTTCAATTGATACATCTTCAAAACCATAATGTTTCTTAAGATGTTTTAATTCTCTATTAGTTACTATTGATTCAGTAGGTTTCACATATTCTCAATGAGTATCAAAAGCTCATGGGTTTCTTAAGATTAATGCTGAAGAATTACTTTTTTTAGCTAGTTTCTTTAATTCACTAGAAACTTGTTGTATTGGTTTATGTTCTGTAAAATCAATATTATTAATTAAGAAAGTATCAAGCATTCTAATATATTCAGTTTTAGAAATATTTTCATTAGCAGTGATTATGAATGTAATATTTTTAAGTTTATTTCTTGCAATTACTTTTAATACTTCGTAAATAGATCCTTTTAATATTTGTTCAGCCTTAGCATAGATATAGATTCTCCCTCTAATAACATTTGGATAGCTTCAATCAAGTTTTGCTCTTGCAATTGTATATCCAATTACATGTTCAATTGTATTTTGGTTTCTTTGAGGTTCTTTTTCATTTAAAACATTATGTAGTGTTTTATTTCCTAAAAAAATATCAAATAAATCAATTAATGATTTAGCACCAGTGACAGCATTGAATAATATGTCCTTCTTAATTCAACTATCTTTTCCTTGTTGAGCATTAAAAACATTAATATATAAAGGCATTAATGCATACACAGCAGAAGAAATTTCCATAAAATTTCTTCCTCTTGTTTTATTCATAATGTCATATGTTAATACTGAAATTAACCTTTCTGCTTTAGAAAGTTGAGGATGATAAGTTTTAATCATTCCTCTTATATGTTTGGGAAATTTTTTATGTTTTGATATTTCTTTAAGTCAATCATGATAATCATGATCTTCTAAAAGGTTAATTTCAGTTGCTCTAATTTCTCTTGTTTTTTCACCAAGGTGATATATATCTTTGCTTTTTGCCATTTTATTTATTTTTTAATTTCTGTTTCTGCTGTATCTTCAATTTCTGTTTCAGAAGTAACAGAATCTATTTTAACTTCTACAGTTTTCTTAAATTCAATTTCTCCAGTAGGGTTTTCAGTTTTATCTTTGTAAGATTTTTCTTCTGTTTCAAAAGTTTTTGTTTCAGAAGTAGCAACGTTTGATAATAACGAATCAATTGTATTAACTTGTTCTTGTTCTTGTTCT
>JAUXHI010000030.1 GCA_030621645.1 Mycoplasmataceae bacterium | reverse complement strand
TTCTTAAATTAAATTCTAATGGGTTATGCTTTAATATCGAATTTAATAATAAGGTCCTTGTGTTCTGACATAATAATCTCTTCAATTTCTTTAATCTTATATTTATAATTAACTTGATCATCCTTAAAAACGAATAAATATGAAAATAATAAAAAGAATTTATAAATCAAAAAATTTTTTATTATTCAGCTTAGTTCCTTTTCTTTTTAATTGCAAAAGAAGTATTTGCAATTTAAAATATTCAGCGTTTATATGATAGTCATTTGATTTTATGTTTATAAAGGCTCTGTGAGGATATTTTTGATTATCCTTTGAATTTCTCGTTCTTTTGTTTGCCGGAAAATTCATTGTATATACATATAAATATGTATTCATACTTCTAATTTTCTCCATTTCAGTGTAAAGAAAAAAATCAAAAGGGTATTCTGATCTATGAATTGTAGTTTTTAAGTGATTGGGAAGAAAATTTGGTATTTTTAAAAGCAAATCAGAATAATCATTTAATCTGCTGGTCTTAAATATGTATTTTCCAACTCTAAATCTATATTTTTCATTTGTTAAAAAGAACAAATTGTTTTTAATATCAAAATTACATAAAAAATTAAATTCTATTTCCACATTTTTTTTACTTATTATTTTGATAGCCTTATCAAGTGATTCCGTATTTATGGTATCATCACCATCAACAATATATGAATAATCAGTTTTTATTTTTGAAATGTTATTAAGTATTTTTGCAGTTCTAATACCTTCATCTTCAAAAGCCCTTGCAGAAATTTTTCTTTTTTCGAAAAGTTTTTCAAGGCTAGGGCTATCATACTTTATTTTTCCATTTGAATATAAAATACATACATCTATTTGATCTAAAGAATTAGATTTAGATAAATCTTCAATAAATCTTTTAATATAAAATAATTTGTATCCATGTATTAAGTATATTAATGTTAATTTTTTCATTTTAACACTTCCTTAGTTTGATAAGAGATTTGTCTTTTGTTCTTCTTAAATATAAAAATGAAGATGCTATATAAGGAGGTTTTGATGTCAAATTTTTTAAATTAAAAGGAATAGTGCCATATCTCAAAATATGTTTTTGGATTGGTTGGTCAATGAGATATAAGTCCTCTCCTTCAAAAGAAGCCTTTTTGTTTGTCAAATAAAGAACACCTCATTTTTTGGGATCAGTAGTTATTGCAGCAAACATGCCATTATTTTATATTTTTTTTGATTATAGGCAAAATATTTTACTAGCATTCTCCCAAACCATATGGGATAAACTATACGTAATAGAATATTCAAGACTCCATCTTGTAAAATTTTTCCTTTTCTTCATCTGCTTGATCTATGCAAATCCAATATATTTTTATAAGCATTAAATCTTTTTAGATTTTTCTCTATCACTCTTAATGAATTGGAAGTATATAATGTTGTAACAGTAATAAAAGGTTTTCAAGGAATCAAATATCTGTCCAGGCGGACTAAATAATTTTCCTTTGTCCTAATTCTAAACATTGGCCATTTAATTATTTTGTCAAGATGATGGGGTGTTTTTCTTCTTGAAGAATTTGTTGAATCTCATAATTCATATTCAGAATTAGAATTAAAAATATCCAAATTTCTAAAATTTTTTAAATCATTAAGTCTAATTGAAACATTTATATCAGCATCATGTTTATATATATATATCCGTTGTTTGCATATATTGCTGATAACGTTCCTCCGATTGCATATAATTTTATATTTTGTTTAGTGGCGCTCTTGTAAAAAATTGTATACATTTGTTTAATTATATTTTGAAGATCATTTATTGTTAAAATTTTAATTATTTCTCTTTGCATTTTTAATCTTTCTAATCTTTCTAATTAAGGTTGATGAAATAAATTTAGTTCTTGGTAATGAAAATATTTTCTTTGATAGATTAGCATCTATTTTATTTTCTATTCTTGGGAAGATATCTGCTCCAAAAAATATGGAATTTGATTCTATCCTTTCAATGTCACTTAATCATTGTTTAGTATCAAATGTATGATCTTCAAGAAAAACATTCTTCACATATTTATTTATGGAAAGAATGGTGTTGTTTCTAATGTCATTGATTTTCTAAAATTTCTTTTATTTCTTTTCCTTAGTAAGTTCCTCTATAAACTCGTCTTTGATTCTAGCAATTTCTACTAGTTCTTCCTTTGTAAATTGATCATAATCAATTTTCTTTTTCTTTTTTGGATGTTCTTTATTTTCTCAAAAGTAAAGTCCAGCCTTACTAATCAAACCTGTAATTCCTTCCTTGTTAAATTTTCTTTTTCATGTCAATATACTTTGACGTACATTCCTTTTATTGTTTTGGCTTGTTAAGTTTAGATTCGCTAGTTCAAGCCCTAACTTTGTAGAGTTTTTTTCATTTTTATATCTCATAACATAATTATATTTAATTTCTTTTGATAAATGTTTACCCACTTTTACCTACTAAAGTAAAAGACAACCGATTTCTCGGTTGTCCACTTTTACTGGTCAGTTTATTTGGGTGTTTTTGCTTTATAGAATAAATTATTCTATGATTTCAGTAACTGTACCAGCACCAACAGTTCTACCACCTTCTCTAATTGAGAATTTAGTATTGTTTTCAATAGCGATTGGAGCTATTAAGTTAACTGTTACTAATACGTTATCACCAGGCATAACCATTTCTGTTCCTTCTGGTAATTCAATTGTTGCAGTAACATTTGTTGTTCTTAAGTAAATTTGTGGTCTATAGTTAGAGAAGAAAGGTGTATGTCTTCCTCCTTCTTCCTTAGTTAAAGCATAAATTTCAGCTTTGAATTTTTTATGAGGTGTAATTGAACCAGGAGAACAAATAACTTGTCCTCTTGAGATGTTTTCTTTATCAATTCCTCTTAATAATAATCCAACATTATCTCCAGCTTCAGCGTGATTTAGTAATTTTCTGAACATTTCAATTCCAGTAATTATAGTTTTTTGCGTAGGTTTTAACCCAATAATTTCAACTTCAGCACCTTCCTTGATTTGTCCTCTTTCTACTCTACCAGTTGCAACTGTGCCTCTACCTTGAATAGTAAACACATCTTCTATCGGAAGTAGGAATGGTTTATCTATTTCTCTTTCGGGTGTCGGGAAGTATGAATCAACTGTATCCATTAATTCAGTAATTTTCTCTTCATACTCTGGAACTCCTTCTAGAGCTTTAAGAGCTGATCCAACGATGACTGGTGTGTTATCTCCGTCAAACTTGTATTGGTTTAACATATCTCTAACTTCCATTTCAACTAGTTCAATCATTTCTTTATCATCAACCATATCAGCTTTATTAATAAAGATGATTAGTTTTTGAATTCCAATTTGTTTAGAAAGCAGGATGTGCTCTCTAGTTTGTGGCATAGGACCATCAGTTGCAGAAACAACTAGGATGGCTCCATCCATTTGTGCAGCACCAGTAATCATGTTTTTAACATAATCGGCGTGCCCTGGGGCATCAATATGCGCATAGTGTCTTTTATCTGTTTCATACTCTATGTGCGCAGTATTAATAGTAATCCCTCTTTCTTTTTCTTCAGGAGCAGCATCAATAGATGCATAATCCATGGCTATAGCTCCACCTTTCTTAGCAAGAACAGATGTAATAGCGGCTGTAAGAGTTGTCTTACCATGATCAACGTGACCAATTGTGCCAATATTAACGTGTTCCTTAGAACGGTCAAAATTTTCTTTTGCCATTTAAAATCCTTTCTTAATTTTTTATTTTTTAAATATTTATTGAAATATTTATTTCAATGTCATATAACGTTATATAAACTACTCAAAATGAGTGTTCTTATATATTTTACATTATTTAAAGAAAAACAGAAACAACAATATACTTCTGTTCTGTGTTATTTGTTCTTAGTATTAATTGTTTGTTGGTTCATGAGTATCATTATGCTGACAAACAAAGTTATCTTGATTTGAGTCATCTCCCCATCTTGGTCCAAAAATATTCATAATGTCTCCTTTCTTTTTTAAAACTTAAAAATGATATAGTTATATATCATCTAAATTACACTCCCCTTTCTTTAACAACATATTAAAAAAACTTAGTAACCTATAAGTGTAATATAATTAAATTAACATGCCAGAACTACCAGAAGTAGAAGTTGTTAGAAAAATAATATCTAAAGGTATTACTAATAAGAAGATCATTGAAACAAAACTTGTTGTTTCTAAAGCACTTAGAACAAAAGTAAAACTATCTTCTCTAAACAACGAAACAATAAAACAAACTTACAGAAAAGGTAAGCAAATAGTTATTGAAACAACTAACTACTTTATTGCATTACATCTTAGGATGGAAGGTAAACTATTCTACTATCCCCCTAGCCAACAAGTAGATTTAAAATATACAATAATATATTTTAAATTAAATAAAGGTACTCTTGTGTTCTATGACTTTAGAAAGTTCGCAACAATAGACATCTATCCTAAGACCAAATACAAGTCTTGACAAGATATTCCTCCAATCAGTAAATTAGGCCCTGAACCCTTTAATATGAAGCCTAATGACCTATATAACAAGATTCACAACAAAAGATCAGTAATCAAAACATTATTACTTAACCAGGACATAATATCTGGCATTGGCAACATCTATGTTAACGAAATACTATATACATCTAGAATATCTCCACATAGACTTGGTAAAGATATAACTAAACAAGAATGTAAAATAATACTATCTAATTCAGTAAAAATA
>JAUXHI010000029.1 GCA_030621645.1 Mycoplasmataceae bacterium | reverse complement strand
TCAATGTTATATACTTTTCTCTTACTTTTATTTTCATTTCTTAATATCGCCTTCATGTATAAGTAGAATTCTCTATTACAATAATATCTCCTTCGGCAATTTTCATATCTTCTAACTTCATAAGTACACTCTTAGATTTTGGCTTCATATATATTCTTCTGAAGTTCTCTTTTGAGTCAAATGGTATTCTATTTCCTCAATATTCAGGATACTTTCCTGAAATAATATATATTCCATCATCTATCCTTATACTTCATTCAGGTGTATCTTCATGTTTAATGTAAACAAACTCATCAGATAACTCTTTTTCAAACTTTTCATTATCTCTTTGCCTTATCTCTTTAACCTTAGCTGCAGTGTCATTAATAAGCTTATCTACCCCCATCTTTAGTTATAGATGAAATAAAGCATGGTTCTGTAGAAAAGTCTGCTGAGATCATTGCTTTTGCCTCATCATCAAGGTCTTCATCCTTGATGATGACTACAAATTCATCTAATTCAAATAGTTTCTCAGAATAAGCAGCTATTTCTTGTCTTAAAGAAAGATACTTCTCTTTTCATTCTCCATCATAAGGATGGTTTGATCTGAATAATTAAACTTGAGAAGTCAGTATTTTTTGATACTTGAGCTGATGCCTTTGATGTTAGTTTAAATATATAAACTTTTACAACTTTTAGTTTTAAAATATCCAAATAAAAAGACCAAAAAATGGTCTCTTGTTTTGATATTACATTATTTATATTTATGCTGCTCAAAATCCAGTAGGTATTACTCCTAAAAAATATTTAGAATTAACACCATTTCCTTTATCCTATAGCATTTCATGTAAAAATATTTGCAGCAATATATGCCCCAATAACAGCACCCGCTATAGGAATTGCAATACCCAAAGCAGCAATGGCTGCAGCAATACTTACTCCATTTGTTGCCATTTCTACAAAATCATATATTAATTTACTTCCCACTCACATATATGCATGCATTCCTGATCATCAAAATTTAGTATTTTCAGCTCAATATTTTGGAGTAAAAATATTATCATAGGCTGATATATTACTTTTGTCTTCGTACACAGTAAGTGTTTCTATAAAAGTGCTTTTGTGATTTGTAAATTCTTCTAATGACATGTATCCATTTTCATTATTTTCTTCTTCTATAAAATTAATCAATTCATAAATATATGTATATTCAGATTGCTCATAAAATGAATTATCTACATATTGTTGTACATTTTGCGTTTCTATAATATTGGCTGTAGGTCCTTCAATGGCTGTAGGTCCTGCAATTAACGATATTAACCCATTCAAAATAATAAATTTGCTTATCTTATTGTTTTTCCTTTTTTATTGTTTTTAAGTAAGATGTTTTTTAATAAAAATAACACATCAAATATTTCATGTGCAATAAGAAACTCATAAAAATAATTTTTTATTTTTTAAAATTTCTTCTTTAGTGCTTTTTAATATTCAAATAGTAACCAATCAACTAAAAATTGCTATTAACAAAATAATAATAATAATTGAAATAGTTGTTCAATACACAATTTGATTTATTTTATCAATATTTGAAGACATTGCAATAATTCCTCAAATTCCAATAATTATAATAGTTATATACATTATTCTTTTTCAAAAAAATATTTTAAATCTTGTTTTGTTTGAAATTATTCTAAATAATTTAAAATTTGCTTGATTATATTCTTCCTTCACTTCTTTTTCACTTTTTTCATCTTTAATTGATAAAGAATTATTTTCTTTTGTTATTTTTTTTATAAAAAATATGTTTCAAATACCAAATGTTATTCATGAAATAATCAAATATTCTTTTTGATTTTTAATTATTTCTTTTTTTGTACTTTTGGTTATTCATGATGTTAAAAAATAATTTGTCATTGCTATAGAAAAACCAAACATAGGAATTAGAAAAAAGAGAAAATCTTTAATTTGTGCATTTTCACCAGTAGCATGAAATAGCAATATAATACTAAATATTAGTGAATTTGCCATTATCATACAAAGAAATAATGTAGTAAAAATACTAATTATCACTCTAGTTTTAAACAAATTATCCTTAATGGGCATTCATGAAAAATATTTATGTATTTTAGAACTATAATTTTTATTTGACATATGTAATCTTAATCCTTACTTTTTATTTGTATGTTTATTATAACTTTTTTATACATACCATATAAATTATAGTTCTTTTTTTGGCACGCGCATTGACAAAAACCATTTTTCCAAAAAGTTGGGTTTTATACCGTCGCCCATTTTAAACCCCTATTGTTTTTCAAGATTTTGTAGAATCTTGCCTTATCATCATTGCTGGAGATAATGAATACATTTCGTCATTATTTATTTCTGCTAGGTTTATGTTTAGTGTTTTTTTGCTGTTGTTGAATGCTTTGATTTCTTTTCTTTTTGAATTTTTAATTTCTGACACTGCATGTCTTTTAAATCCTCAAGATCTTAATGTTTTTTCAAACTCATTCATCATTAATGCATCAATAACAATTTGTCCTACAAATTCTGCAAAATCTTCTTTGGCTTCTTTAAATGATTTTTCCTCATCTACTTCTAATAAAATGTTAGCTTTTTTTGATTCAAGGTATTTATTATCTTTTGAATCTTCTAAAAAGTCTACTGTGAAGTGTAATGAGAATAAATTATTAATGCCAAATGAAAATATTTGCTTTTCAATGATTTTAGTCATTATGTACTTTTAATCCTTTGTTTTTTCTAAAAAATAAAAACCATCAAATCTAGTTTCTGGTTTTTATTTACCTACTTATTATAACACCAATGGTGCTATCAATATATTAACAATTTTACATTTATTTATTTTTATTAAAAAAAATCATTATATTAAGCAATTGTTATCAACATTAAAATTGGTGTTATTACAACATATCCCGCTATTGTATTATTTTTAATCTCATCAATTTTTTTAAACTTCTTTGATTTCTTTTCTTTCAAAAGTCCTTCAATAAATTCACGTTGAATTCGATTTATTTCAATTAGTTTTTCTTTTGTATAATCATTATAATTTATTTCTTTTTTCTTTTTTGGACGTCTTTTATTATCTCCACAGTAAAATCCACTTTTACTTTCAAGAGCGTCAATTCCTCCCTCATTGGATTTTCTATTTCATGAAAATATATTTGCTCTTGCAGAATTCATCAACTTCTTGTCAATTAAATTTTTATTCATTAATTCAAGCCTTAACTTTGTAGGATTTTCTCTATTTTTATATCTCATAACATAATTATATTTAATTTCTTTAGGTAAATGCTTACTCATTTTTTACCTCCTAAAGTAAAAGACAACCGATTTCTTGGTTGTCCACTTTTACTGGGTCAGTTTGTTAATGACTATTTGTTAATATCAGTTTCAGTTATGCTTTCTATTCACTCTTTTTTTATGTGTTCAATAAGTTCGGTTTCAATTAAAGCTAATTTTATCTTTTCTTGCTCATTTTCTCTCGTGATGACATTATCTTTAATTTGACATATCTTTTCCAACAAGATATTTATTTTAAAGTTTGAAACAGTTTTTTTAAAACCGAAGTGTCTAGAATCTTGGTCAGAAAATATGGAAATAATTGTTCTATTTATTACATCTTCAGAATTATATTCACCTAAATTACCAGAGGAAAAAAACAGTTCCAATATTTTGTTATTTTTTATATATGAATAAACTATTCCTTTATTTGAAGTTTTTGGCATTAATAAATTTTGAGCAGAAGCTAATCTGTCTTTGAATTTCATGCTTTGATCATTTACATATATAATGGCTATTGGTTCAGAAATTAATGGCATATGTTCTTTGAATTTAATTGTAATAAGTTTATTTGGTAAAGAAAATGTCTTTTTGTTGAGAATTCTTTCAGTTGCCGTCTTAATCATGACTTTGTCTAACGTCTCATCAGCAAAGAATTTTCTTTTATTTGCTGGAATCAATTTGAATTCAAGTAATTTTGAATATTTTAATGCTTCTTCTAAAGCACTAAGAATTAATTTTCTGTTTTCTGATAATTTATTAATAGAAAGTAATGTGACAACACAAAAATCCACTAATGCATATTGATCATATCTCTCTAAAAAGATATGTTCTTCGGTAACTTGTTGTCTTATTTCATTTTTATTATCAGCATGCATTATGCTTCTGAATATTGTGCCAATGTCTTCAGCTACTTTCCTATGTCTTTCATCTAAAACATTAAATATTTCAAATCATGAAGAATCATTTTTATATGTTTCATTATCAGATAATTTAAAAAACACTTCCTCAAATTTTGAATCTCTAAACAAGTTTTCTGTTAAATCTAAAAGATTTAAAGTAAATGTTCATTGTTCCTTGTATTCTTTTTTGATTGTTGTAGCACTAAATTTCATTTTTGAGAGAATAAAGTCTGGTTTTGTTAACAAAAAACCATTTCTAGGCAAATATGAATAATAAATATAATCTTTTGCCAAATTACTGCTTTTGTCATATCTTTTAAAAATACCCGCCGGCATTAAATGTATAATTTTATTTTCCATTTTCTTAATCTCACTTTCAAGTATAAGGAGAATTCTCTATTACAACAATATCTCCTTCGGCAATTTTCATATCTTCTAACTTCTTAAGTATGCCATTAGATTTTAACTTCATATATATTCTTCTGAAGTTCTCTTTTGAGTCAAATGGTATTCTATTTCCTCAATATTCAGGATACTTTCCTGAAATAATATATATTCCATCATCTATCCTTAT
>JAUXHI010000002.1 GCA_030621645.1 Mycoplasmataceae bacterium | reverse complement strand
TTCCATATGCTCTATCATCTATACCATTTATTCTGCCAGTAAGTTTTGTATAATCTTGTATTATATCTTTTAAAGAATTTCCTGCAAAAATAAATAGATCTAAATATTCAGCACTATTCATTAATGAAGATGCATCATATATGGATGCACCAATATCTCAAAATGATTTATAGCCTGTGTTTAACAATAATCCAAAATTATAAGATGAAGCAATAAATGGAATAGCATTATAATTTAAACCAGAATTTATTTTGCCTGATGTATCAGTATTAAATATTGTTTTTTAGTTCCAAATTTTCTAAAATATTCTCCCAAACCAAATGTTTCTCATCATTTCTTATAGTTCATGATAGGAAGGGTAACATTTTTTTATCACTAATTTGTTTAAACCCTAAACTAGGAGCTGTGAATCCTCCAAAGTAAGAAAACCCATCTCTCCAATTTAGTGTGAATTGAATAGTCTTTGTTTTAACATCTTTAATTTCCATGTTAAAGGGTTTTTTGTAATTATTAATCTCTTTGTTTTATTTTTAAAATCAATAATAATTTGTTTAACATCAGTTAAGACACCTTTTGTTCCAGAATTAGTGGTAATAATTTTTGAATTAACTTCTGCAGCTGCAATTAATCCTATTTTCACTATTTGGATATGTGTATTTCAATCTATTTATTAGTTTATTCATATTTAAATTATACATTAGGGAAATATTATGATATTGTTAAACAAAAAAAGAAAAACACATGCTAACGCATGTGTTTGTTATTTAAAAATATTTTACTCTACTTGTTTATATTTTTTCAACATTTTAATTCCACCATAAATTCCTCCCCCTATAATAATTAGGATTGCTATTGTCATAAATACCATTCCTGTTGTTTTTGCTTGTGAAGTTGGTGGATGTACATAAGTCTCAACTTTTTTATTATCATATGTTAGATCTGAAAATTCATAATCTTCTAGTTGAGAATTTAATAATAAATTTCACTCATCATTATCTGTAGATGAAAATATTGATGATATTTTATATATATTTTCTTCTTCACTTTTTGTTATGTTAGATGAAGTTGCAACAATTGTTATGTCATCAGAACCAGGTAGGGACTTTACATATTCATATGAAGCACCAAATTTGGTTACATCAATAGTAGAAAGAATTTTTTCATTTCCATAAAGTTTAATGTCACTATTTCTCTCTACTTTTTTTTCTTCTTTAGGAATTGCATTATCTATTATTTCATATTTAAATTCTGTTACTTCTTTTGTTGCCAATGAGGTTACATTATCAAAAATATTTAATGAGCCAAATAATAATGATGAAACTGCAATTGAAGAAAACAACATGGTTGTTTTAAAAAACTTTTTCATTATTTTTTCAACTCCTTTTTAATGATTTTTATTAAATCCTTTTTTCTTGCTGTTGAAGCATACTTTATTTTTGATTTTAATAAGATTCCTTTAAGTTCAACAATAGTTAATTTCTCTAAGTTTTGTGTCTGTTTAACACGTGTCTTAATTGCTGGTTTTTGTGTTGGTGTATCTCAAATCAAAGTCTTGAGAACCTTTTTATTAGCAAGTAATTTATCTACTTTATTTCTTATTACATCTGCTTCTGCCCCAAATATTACTTGAATTGCCTTTCCTTTAATAAATAAACCAATTGCTTTTTGATTCATCATTAATTTTTTATTAAACAGATTTGGTTCCTTAATTTCAATTCTTAATCTTGTCATACAATTATCAACTGAAGTAATGTTTTGTGGTCCGCCAAAGGCTTTTACAATATTAATTATTCTGTCTTCATGAGGAACATTAGAAGTTTTTAACTTAAATTCATTCTTAGCTATGGCTGCTGTGTCTCCTCCTTCAGATTGTATAGTACCAGGAATTGCAGGGTTTAAATATTTTGTAGCAAAGTAAAAGTATACATATGCTAATGCCCCAAATCCTAATGAATATATTCAAAAGTTTAAAAAGTCTTTTCACAGTGATGTCACAAGCATTTGTGGACTTCTTGCAATAACTTCTATTATTCCAAAAGCATGTAATCTTATTGGCGCTCCAAGCAGCGTCATTACATCTACCATTGCAAATGCCAATCCTGAAATTACTGAATAACCAAGATACATTAGTGGTGCAATGAAGGCAAACATAAATTCAATTGGTTCAGTGATTCCTGCTATTGCTACAGCCACAGCTGATGAAATATAAATTGAAAATGCTGTAGTTCTATTTGCCTTTGGTAATGTTTTATACATTGCTATTGCTCCCGCAGGAAGAATGATTGTTGAAATTACAACTTGTCCAGTTTTAAATCTAGCTGGCACAATTCCCGCTCAATAATTTGCTGCTTCTGCAGCATCCATATCACCCATCTTATCCCCCAATTCATTTAATGCAGTTAATAAACTTTCATTCCCACTCTCTTGTGCCATTGCATAAAGTGCAGGCCCAGATAGATTTGATGCATTAGGAATTTCTAATGTGTTTTCCATTCATGATATGTCTCCCATTCATGCTAATCATAATGGATCCTGACCAAAAATTGGTGGAGTTACTTGAGAAATATCTGAAAGTGATTGAAGTGATCAATAAGTTCCTCCCACATTTGTATAATTAATTGGTATTGTTATCATATGGTGTAAACCAAATGGTAACATTAATCTTTCACCCATTCCATAAATAAATGGTGCATAAAATATATTATCTCCACCAGCCAATCATTTTCCTATTTGTTCGATCCCAGTATTTAACCATGGTCAAACTAAAGCAAATAAGAATGCAAATATTATAGATTTATATAAAACTACAAATGGTACAAATCTTGATCCACCAAAAAAAGATAACCATGAAGGCAATTTATCAAATCCACTATATTTATTATAAGTATTACCTGCCACAAATCCTAATAGGATACCAGAAAATACTTGTGATCCTTTTAGAGTTTTAATACCCATAGTTGAATCTTCTAATAAATTCATGTCAAGGGCAGGCGTTGCACTTCACATACCAAATGCTATTGGCCAAAGCACAGTATGAAACACTAAATAAAGTATTGCCCCATTAAATGCTCCTCCTGCTTTATTATCTGCTCAACTACCAGAAATAGCGACAGCAAATAAAAAACCAAGATTAACAATAATGAACCATCCAATATTTTGAATAATTCCACCGATTGTTAAAACAACATGACCAGTAGGTAATTCAGCTCCAATCCCTGCTAAAAATCCATTATCCATTAATCTACCTACAGAGATTAATATCCCTGCGGCTGGCATAACAGCAATAACAACAATTAAAGTCTTTGCAAATTTTTGTCAAAATTCAAAACCCATTTTTTCCTTAAATGTCCATAAGACATAAGCTAAAAAAGAAAGGTCTTGTGTTTTTTCCGTTTTCATTTATTTATTTTCTTTCTCTCTAATAAAATTATATCAAAAATAAAGTATGTTTTAACAACGGAAAAAAAGGAGTTGAAAAAATAATGAAAAAGTTTTTAAAACAACCATGTTGTTTTCTTCAATCGTAGTTTCATCATTATTAATTGATATAATTTTATTAGAGAGAAAGAAAATAAATAAATGAAAGCTAAAAAATCACTAGGACAAAACTTCTTAACAGATAAGAACAAGATCAACGCTATCGTGAATGCATTGCCAAATCTTGCTGACTTTACTGTTGTTGAAGTTGGCCCTGGGACTGGAGCCGTTACTAAGAAAATAGTAGATATGGCAAAACAAATAATTGCCATAGAAATTGATACAGACATGATTGATATATTAAATGAAATAGAAAATAATAATTTCAAATTAATTAATGAAGATATATTAAAAATAAATTGAGAAGATATACTTCCTAAAAAAGGTAATCTTCAATTTATTTCTAATTTACCTTATTATATTTCAACAAAGATTATGTTTAAGGTGGCATTAGAGCCAAGATTTGAATATATGTCAATTATGTTGCAAAAAGAATTAGTGGATAGAATTGTAGCTAATCCTGGCACAAGAACATTTGGCAGACTTTCAGTTTCAGTAAATTCATTATTTCAATTAGAAGAAAAAATCAAAGTACCTAGAGGGTCTTTTTCCCCAGCACCAAATGTTGACTCTGTATTCATTGTTTTAAAAAGAAAAGACATTAATTTTGACGTAGAGAAATATTTTAATTTTATCAAAGCGGCTTTTGGTTTAAAGAGAAAAACATTAATCAATTCTCTTAAAAAATATTCACCTGAAATTGTTAATGATGTTTTAATAGAATTAGAAAAAAGAGATATTAAAATAAATATTAGAGCTGAGCAAATAGATGTAGATACATATATTAGTATTTTTAACTCAATAAATATATAATATAAACAATAATAGGTAATTAAATGTCAGCAACAATCAAAAAACAAATAAAATTAAATCAAAATAAAAATTCAGCAATTATTATAGGATTATCAGCTAATCCAGAATTAGCAGAGGCAGTGGCTAAAAACTTAAATATGACATATGAAAATATTGAACAAACAATATATTCAGATGGAGAAAAAACTATAAAAATAAATTTATCAGTAAGATCAAGAACAGTTTTTATTATTCAATCAACAAATTTACCTACATCAGAAAACATAGTAGAAGTTTTACTTACAATTGATGCGGCACATAGGGCAGCAGCTTCAGAAATTATTCTTGTTATGCCTTACGTTGGATATTCAAGGCAAGATAGAAGAGTAGAGGGAAGACAACCAATTTCTGCTAAATTATTTGCTTCACTTTATGAAAAAGCAGGAGCAACACAATTGATAACATTTGATTTACATTCAGATCAAATTGAAGGATTCTTTGAAATACCATTAACTCATTTAAAAGCACATGGTATTTTATATAAAGAATTTAAAAAAGTTTACCCAGGAAAACCATCTGATAAAAATTTAGTTGTTGTTTCACCAGATCATGGGGGAGTATCAAGAGCAAGACAATTTGCAAAACATTCAGGTACTCAATTGGCAATTATTGACAAAAGAAGAACTGGCCCAAATCAAATTGAAGCAATAAATATACTTGGAGATGTAAAAGGGAAAAATGCTGTAATTGTTGATGACATTATTGATACAGGAAAAACGATAGAATCAGCAATAAAATTACTTAAAAAATCTGGATCTAAAAATATATATGTTGTTGCGACTCACCCAATTTTGTCAAGAGGAAAAGATAAAAAAAATAATCCTATTGCTTTACTTAAAAAAGCAGGTCTTGAAAAATTAATAACAACTAATTCAGTTAAAATTGTTGGGGATTATGACAAGAATTTTGTTAAAGTAACAGATTTATCAAAATCAATATCTCTTGCTATAAGAGCACACCAAAATTATGAATCAATAACAGAGACATTTATTAAAAAATATAATACAACACTTTAATGAAATTAATTATAGGCTTAGGAAATCCAGGAAAAGATTATAAAAACACAAGGCATAACCTTGGGTTTTTAGTTGTGGACTCTCTTTTAGAAAAATTACAGATACAAATTGATAAAAAAAAATTTAATGGAGAATTTGAAATTTTAAAACATAACGATGAAAAAATAATAATTGCAAAACCATTAACATTTATGAATTTATCTGGAAATTTTGTAAGGAAGATTTCTGACTATTTC
The DNA here is from genome assembly GCA_030621645.1 of Mycoplasmataceae bacterium. Lineage (GTDB taxonomy): Bacteria > Bacillota_I > Bacilli_A > Mycoplasmatales > Hepatoplasmataceae > JAUXHI01. The sequence continues at coordinate 48,056 of JAUXHI010000002.1, read as the reverse complement.
AAAATAGAACCAAAAGATATTTTGATAATACATGATGATAAAAATATTGAAGTTGGTAAATTTAAAATAGCACACAAAGGTTCTTCGGGTGGCCAAAATGGCATTAAGGACATAATAAACAAAATAGGTACTGAAAACTTCAATAGGATAAGAGTTGGTATTGGTTTTGTACATAAAAATGAAGATACTGAAAAATATGTTCTTTCAAATTTTAATGCTAAACAAATAAAAATTATTAATAATGTAATTCCAATTGTTGTTGATGCAACTATTGACTTTATCAAAACAGATATTAGTCAAGTGGAGAATAATTATAATGACAACTAATATTATTGTTGCTGTATCTGGTGGTCCTGATTCAATGTATTTATTATATAAGTTATTAAATGATAAAAAATATACACCAATTGTGGCTCATGTCAATTACCATTTACGTGAATTTGCTAATAGAGATCAAAAAATAGTTAAAGATTTTTGTAGAGAAAATAACATTACATTTAATTTACATAATGTTGAACAACAAGATTGAGATAATACTCCACAAAAGAATAAACAATCTAAAGCAAGACACATTAGATATGAATTTTTTAATAAACTTGCTCAAGAAAATAAAACTGATATTGTTTTTATTGGACATCACCTAGATGATTGAATTGAGTCTGCAATAATGCAAGAAAATAAATCAGATGAATATTTATATTATGGAATAAAATCCACCTCAAAATATAAACAACTTATTATTAAAAGGCCATTGCTTAATATTTTTAAGGAAGATATTATAAAGTTTAATATTAAAAATAATATCCCATATGGAATGGATGAAACAAATGATTCTCTTGACTATGAAAGAAACAGAATAAGAAAAAATGTGTTGTTTGTTGATAAGAAAAAGAAAAGAAATATAATCAAATATTATTCTATTATTAATAGATCAAAGAAAAGATTAGAAAAAAAAGTAACTAATCTATATTTAGATTGAAAAGACACTGACTTCAATTGAAAATTCTTTTCTGATATTAAATCTACTGAATTTAAAAGACAATTAATTTATAAAATATTAAGAGAAAGTGGACATCATATAAATATATCTTTTTCAAAAATTGAAGCAATATTAGATTTTATAAAACAACCTTCTAGTGGACGTGTTTTTAGATTAATGGAAAACATTGAATTAACTATAAATAAAGGTAATATATATATACAACTTAAAAATGGAAAATAAAAAACTAAAAATAGTAAAAACCCAAGAAGAATTAATTAAAGGGGCAAAAGATGTTGCTCATAAACTTAATTCTGTTTTTTCTGGACAAGATGCATTATGAATGACTGTTATGATAGGAGGAATTATGTTTTCAATGGAAGTAGCAAAACATATTAATTTTAAAATTAAATATGATTTTATACATGTAATATCATATGATGGATTTAACAAAGTACAAACTCCACAAATTAATTACCCAGGAGAAGAAGATTTTAAAGATCAAAATATTATTTTAGTTGATGATTTAATTGATTCGGGAGAATCAATTAAATACTTAATTAAATACTTAAGAAAATTTAATCCAAAATCAATTTCTATTGTGGCTATGTTTACAAAACAAACGAATTATGATGATAGAATTATAGAATATGTAGCATTTCCAGAATATCCAAATGGATTTCTAATTGGATATGGCTTGGACTTTAAAAGTTATTATAGAAATTTTCCATATGTTGCTATAATAGAGAATGAGGAAGAATAATGACAGAAATATTATCAAAATTTAAAAACATTTTCAAAATAAAAGGAGAGGTTCCCCCAAATAAGGAACCTAAAGATCAAGAAACCACTAATTCAAACCCTTCTTCAACAGAAGAAACTAAATTAGACAAAGGTAATAAGTCAGGAGTTCCAAAAACAATTAAACCTCCAGTGCAACAAAATAGACCAGCGACTCCTAAAAAGAAACCTAATATGTTTTTATGAGTATTAGTATTTATGCTTTTATTTTTCTTGATTTGAGGAATGTTCTTCACATCAAAAACTTATTTAGGTAATACACAACTATTTAGACAAGCAGTTGCAAACAATGCATTAAAAAAAGATAGTGTTAAAGCCGAGTGATGACTTGGTGACTATGTCAGATTGTCATTCACTACTGAAGAATCAATTCGTCTTTCTGATGGTAGAACATATGGCGAAGGCAACTATCTAATATCGTTTGATAACCAAGAGTCTATGACATCATTCTTTGATGATATTCCAGAATGAACTCTTGAAGCCCCACAACCTAGCTTCTATACAGGACCAAGTTGATTCTGAACTATGTTAACAACATTTGTTCCATGAATCGTTGTGATGGTTATTGCTTGAGTAATGATCAAAAAAATTACTGACAAACAACAAGGTGCAGGTAAGATTCAGAAAAAATCACTTACACCACAAATATCTAATATTAAATTTAATAATGTTGCAGGATATAAAGATGTTAAACAAGAATTAGTTGAATTAGTTGACTTCTTAAAACACCCAATGAAATATCAAATGGCTGGCGCTAGAATTCCTAAAGGAATTCTTCTATCAGGCCCTCCGGGAACTGGTAAAACATTATTTGCAAAAGCTATTGCTGGTGAAGCAGGAACTCCATTTTATAGTATCTCTGGTTCAGATTTTGTAGAAATGTTTGTTGGAGTTGGGGCTTCAAGAGTTAGGGCATTATTTGAAGTCGCAAAAACTAATACTCCATCATTAATATTTATTGATGAACTAGATGCAGTTGGTAGAATGAGAGGAGCCGGAATTGGTGGAGGAAATGATGAGAGAGAACAAACTCTTAATCAGCTTCTAGTTGAACTAGATGGTTTTCAAAAAAATTCTGGTGTATTAGTAATTGCTGCAACAAACCGTCCAGATGTACTAGACCCAGCTCTTACAAGACCAGGACGTTTTGATAGATCGGTACAATTAAGACTCCCCGATATAAAAGAAAGACAATGAATTATTGAATCATATGCAAATGTTGGTGATAAGAAATTCGTTTCTGATATTAATTGAGCAAACATTGCTTCAAGAACTCCAGGATTCTCTGGTGCTGAATTAGAGAATGTTATGAATGAGGCAGCAATACTTTCTATTAGAACTAAAACTTCACCAATTACATTAGAAATAATTGACGAAGCCATTGACAGAGTTATTGGCGGTCCTTCAAAACAGCATAACACGATGACAGATGAAGATAAAAAATTAATTGCATATCACGAAGCTGGACATGCGCTTATTGGATTAGTTGACTCTAATGCAGAGAAAGTTCAAAAAATTTCTATTGTTCCTAGAGGAGGAGCAGGTGGTTATGTATTAATGACACCTAAGATAGAGAAATTTGTTCAGACTAAAGCTGAGTTACTTTCAAAAATTAAATCATATATGGGAGGTAGAGCTTCAGAAGAAATATTCTTTGGCGAAAATGAAATTACTACCGGTGCCTCAAATGATATTGAAACGGCAACAAAAATTGCTAGAAAAATGGTTGTTGAGTTTGGTATGTCTGAACTTGGACCAATACAATATGAAAAGTCTGAAGGATCAGTATTCTTAGGAAGAGATATGCAATCTTTTAAAAATGTATCTTCTCCTGTTCAACATGAAATTGATCTTCAAATTAGAAAAATAATTGATACTTCATATAAGGGCGCAAGTGATATAATAACAAAGAATAAAGACATGATTCATCTATTCGCAGAAGCTCTTCTTATTAAAGAAACATTAAATTCTGAAGAAACTGAGGAAATCTTTAAGACAAAAAAATTACCTCAATTATTTATTGATATGAGGGATGAAAAACAGGCTTCTGCTAAGCCCAAAGATAAACCTGCAGCTGAGAAAAAAGAACAAAAAGATTCTTTAAATAAAAAGTTGCCATAAAATAAATAATTTTGTGACCTAGTCGTTAAATCAGCAGAAGAAGAAACATGAATATAACACAAATAGTTTTATTTTCTGTATTAATAGTATTCACGCTTTGAGTAGTGTGAATACTTTTTATATTTATCAAAGGCTTCTTCAAACATAGTAGTCTTTATAAGTCTTCTATGAGACAAGTTTTTTCATCAAAACTATCACTTTTAATTACATTGATATTTTATTCGATAACATTTGGGTTATCAGGTGGCATGAGCACATTCATATCTAGTACCAAAGATGCCATTGAACTTAACTATGTTGAAAAAAAAGCAGCAACCAACTTTATTAATAACACTAATAAAATTGATTTTACTAATCTAGATGATAGCGCATGAGAATTAATGGGGATGACACCAGGCGAATCTGTAACTGATTTTATTATTGAAGTGGATAAAAAATTTGGTACTTCTTGATGAGAAAACACTGGTAAACAATATTTTGTTGGTCCAGGGACATTGGCCTCATATTTACTTTTTGATTCATATGCTGATGAGAATGAAATATCATATGTTTTTGAACAACAAAAATTATGAGAGCCAATACTAAAGTCTTCACAGAATGAATCATTCTATTTTTTAGGAATGAACTCATGAGATCCATTTGATCAAGAGTATGTTGGTTATGAAAATATATATGACAATAAATTTAATAAATCAACTGGAGATGATGACAAACCTAATGAATATATAGTCAATGAATTTATAGTTTATGATGGTTCATTAGAAGATGTTTATGGTCCCTCAAATAAAAATGAGATGAATGTTGCTGTTCAAAAAGATTATTTCGATTTAAACAATTTAAAAATTGATGATAAAATAATTAGAGATGGAATAACAATGGTTGTTAAAGCATCATTTAATGCACCTAATTGAATTTATTCAGTACATTCACCTTCAAATAGAATTGTGAACAAAAATGAACAATCTGTAATAATAGCAAATAACAGGGAAGTCATGGATATATTTAATGGGGAAAGAAAATTTATAATTAATTATGGATATAATAGTGATTATGATTCATTTAAGGATTCATCATCATTTACATCAGGTGGTCCTGCATTCAAAAAATTTAAAGATAATATTAAAGAAAATAAAACATTTTTTAATAAATATGGATTTACAGGAGAAGGAGAAAATAAAAAGTATGCTATTGGGTTCAAATATCAAGCTAATGGTGTTTTAACATCACTTGCTTCTGTAAGAATATCATTATTAGCATTAAATGTTAATTCAAACGAAATATTTCTTTCGGTTTTATTAATTATATTTATTGGATTAATATCAATATTAATGGTGTTATTAATTAGAAGAAGAATTAGAGAATCTTCTAAACAACTAGGCACTCTAAAAGCTCTTGGGCTTAGAAAATCAGAAATAGCTGCGACATTTATTATTTTCCCAGTTGTAATTACATTACTAGGTGGTGGATTTGCTTTAGGAGCCTCAGTATTTATTGAGACACTATTTGTTGCTTCATTGACAAATTTCTTGTCAGTTCAATTAGCATCATTTATTATTCCTTTTTCAACGATACTTACAGTATTTATTATTCCTTTAATCTTTTCAATGATTATAGGTTACGTGTCTGCAAAAAGAATAATTAGAAAACAAACTCTTGATTTACTATCAAATAGATTTAAAAATGAACCTAACAAAATTATTAAAGCAATGGGTGTATTCACGCCTGGTTGAGTTGGATTCCAGACAGCTTATATATTTAAAGGCTTCTGAAGAGCAACGGGTAAAGTTGCACTTCTTGGAGTATCAATATTTGGTTCAATAGCACTATCGTCATTAGCTATGTCTTCTTCGACAATGGTTGATAACATTATTGGTCAAATGGCATCTGATATTAACTATGAAGGGTTAATGAATCAAAGACCGACAAAGTATACTAAATTCTATGAAGATAATTACAAAGAAACTCAGGAAGCGTATCATTTAAATTTAATTAATAAAAACACAACGCCAGGAGGAGGGTGATATGGAGCCAATAAAAATACCCAAAAGACAGTTGTGGAAGATACTGAGGATAATGGCTGATCATCAGGAGTGACAACTCTAGTATCTATAATAACAAGTTCTGATGATTTTAATGATGTGGTTATATCAAAAAATGATGTAACAAGTTATAAAGTTAAAAAATATTTACCAATTGAAGCATTATTACAAATTAAATCATATGAAGTATTATTTATAACTTTTGGAGCAGATGTTAAAGAACTATATGATACTGTTTTATTTGCCTCTGTTACATTTGCTGATTTAAATGTAATGTTCGAATCATCACTAGCAACTACATTTGTTAACCTAGTTAAAGCAGGAGAGAAATTAAATATAAATGATCTTATCTATAAATGACTTGACCCTCGTCAGGATTTCACTTTTGATAATTTAATGGAAATTCTGGAAGATTACAAAACAAATATTAGATTTCAAGATGTTTATTACAATGAGAAGGCAATCATTTATTATCAATCAACAAATCTTCTTGGGTACAATGAGGAAGGTGAGAATGACACTAGATTATTATCAGTAACTGATAAAGCAACACAAATTGATGAAGCTTATAATTTTGAAGAAAAAGCATCAAAATTAATTGGTGAATATGAAGGGGATAATGTTCCAATATATGTATCTAATGGTTTTAAAGATTGGTTAAGAAAACAATATGATATTAATGGAAAAAAAATTATTATAAAAGATAATAAATTTCAGATGGAAACAAATATCAGAAAAGAAGATGATAATAAAACAATGAATGAAACTTTTGATTATGAGATAGTGGGTACATATAATACTATGTTTTCTTATGGGGCATTTACAGAATTTAGTTTTATGGATAAGGAACATAAAGATATTATAATTGAATTAAATAATGCTTGAGTAATGGAAGGAACAACACCCATAAAGTCATCAACTATGATTGTGAGTGATACATTAATAGAAAAGGCAATAGGTGGTGAAGATTTAAGACTTGCTGAAATATTAACAAGGCCAATATCTCCATTAAGTGGGTTTATGACTAATGCTTCACAAATGCATAGTCAAGTTTCGCTTGTGTACGACACACTTGATTCTACATTATTTGCAATATCATTATTTTCACTCCTAATAGGATTAATGTTGGTGGTTATTGCTATAACGGAAATTATCGAAGCCTCAAAGAGAGAAGTTGCAATGCTTAAATCATTTGGTTATTCATCATGGAAATCTTCAATGCTTGTGTTGATGCCATATCTAATTATTATAGGAACAGCAGTGGCAGTATCCATTCCCATAACGCTGATTGCGTTGGGTGCGTTGGGATCTCACTTAACCACATTAAGCGGGACTTTCTTTGTGTTTCAATTAAATACATCACAATGAACAATAATACTATCTTTTATAGTTGGATTAATTATTTTGCTAGTCTCAATAGCATATATGTCATTTAGATTAACTAATCCTCTAGAGGCAATCAGGGAAACGGACGAATAGGAGAAATTATGGGAATTTGAAAAGATTATTTAGAAATAAGAAAAGAAAACAAAAGAAAAAGGTTTATGATTAAATCTATTAAGTCATATAGAAAAGATCAGATTTCTGATTGAAAAAAAAGTCTAGATGATGATATAAACAATGCTAAAACAGATACAACAAAAACAGCAACTGAAAACGAAAAAAAAGAATTAATTAAAAAGAAAAATTCTCCTAACAAAAAAGGATATATAGTTAATTTAAAGAAAGTGAATAAATACTTTGTCACAGGGCTTAATATAGAACATGTCCTTAAAGATATTGATTTGAATATACAGAAAGGGAAAGTTATCACGATACTTGGGCAATCAGGTTCTGGAAAAACAACATTACTTAATATAATATCTGGTTTGCTAACTCCAGAAACAGGAAGTGTTGTAGTTAATGATAAAGAATTAATGTTAATGGATGAAACAGAATTAACTCAATTTAGAAAGGACACTTTATCATTTGTTTTTCAATCATATAATTTAATACCTACATTAACTGTAAGGGAAAACATTAAGGTTGGTGAAAACTTGCGTTCAAAACACGCCAAGGAAATACCAATGAAAGAAATATTATCTACATTGGATTTAACATACCAAGCTAAGAAATATCCATATCAATTATCTGGTGGACAGAATCAAAGAATTTCAATTGGTAGAGCTCTTGCAAAGAACCCAAAGATATTATTTGCTGATGAACCTACTGGTGCATTAGATGAAGAAAAGGGAAGAGAAGTTTTAAGTATGCTAATGAAAATTAACACTAAGTTTAAGACTACTATTATAATAGTTACTCACAACTCAAATATTGCAAAACTTGGAGATATGGTTATATATCTAAAAGACGGAAAAATACATAAACAAACATATAACAAGACAAGAAAACCTGTTTCTCAGATAAGGTGGTTATAATGAACAGAAAATTTACAGAACAAGAAATCATAAGAAGAGAAAAACTTAAAAAACTTATTAAGATTAATAGAAGTCCCTTTGATGTAGTTTTTAAACCTTCAATTGAAATTAATGATTTAAAATCAAAATATGAATCTTCAACAAAAGAAGAACTGAAAGAAAATAAAACTCAAAGTTATTCAATTGCTGGAAGAGTTATGATGATAAGAGATCAAGGCAAAGCAATATTCCTTGCAGTAAAGAATGGAGATCAAACATTTCAATTTTATGTAAGGGAAGATGAAGTGTCTCCAGAAGACTGACAAGTAGCTGGACTATTAGATATAGGAGATATAGTCGGGTCATTAGGTAGAATAATGAAAACAAAGACTGGTGAAATAACACTTAGATCTTCAACATTTACAATTATTACTAAGGCTCTTAGACCATTGCCCGAAAAGTTTCATGGACTTTCAGATATTGAAGAGAGACAAAGAAGAAGATATGTTGATCTAATTATGAACCCAGAATCATATAATACATTTATTACAAGATTCAAAATAATTGAAGAAATGAGAAAGTTCTTATCAATGAAAGGTTACTTGGAAGTTGAGACCCCAATACTACATCCAATATTAGGGGGAGCAGCAGCTGAACCGTTTGTTACACATCACAATATATTAGATATGGATCTTTATATGAGAGTGGCTCCTGAGTTATATCTAAAAAGATTAATTGTAGGCGGTATGAACAAAGTGTTTGAAATTGGTAAACTTTTCAGAAATGAAGGTGTTTCAGTTAAACATAATCCAGAATTCACATCAATAGAACTATATGAGGCATATGGTGATATGGAATCAATGATGGATATAACTGAAGATATTATTGAAGATGTTTCAAATAAAGTAAATGGAACAACAGACATTGAATACCAAGGAACAAAAATATCTTTAGCTAAACCTTTTAAAAGAATTGAAATGATTGATGCTGTTAAGGAAGTTACAGGAATTGATTTCAATCAAGTAAAAGATTTTGACGAAGCAAATAAACTTGCTAAAGAAAATCATATTGAACTTAAAAAATATGAAGATTCAATAGGGCATGTAATTAATAAATTCTTTGAAGAAAAAGTAGAAGAAACATTAATTCAACCTACATTCATTACTGGATATCCTGTTGAAGTTTCTTCTCTTGCCAAGAGAAGAAAAGGAACTGATCTTACTGATAGATTTGAACTATTTATTGATAGAAGAGAATATGTAAATGCATTCTCTGAGTTAAATGACTCTGATGATCAACACAATAGATTTGAAAATCAATTAAAGGAAAAAGAAAAAGGAAACAGCGGAGCCAATGAAATGGATATTGACTATATTGAAGCATTGGATTTTGGAATGCCTCCAACTGGTGGGTTGGGAATTGGGGTTGATAGATTAGTTATGTTATTAACTGACTCTGCATCAATTAGAGATGTGTTATTATTCCCACACCAAAGAAAGAAAGACAATGAATAGAATCCCCAATACATATAAATCAAATTTAAGTATTTCAGAAACACATGAGTTAATTTCAAAAATAAAAAGAGAATTAAAAGATAAATTAATTGATAATTTGAATATAGTTGAAATTAAGCAGGCAATGTATTCAAGAACAAGGCCGGCAACAGAATCAAAAGTATTGAAAGATGGTAGACCAATCACATTTGATTCAGTTGGAGACAATTCTGTTTATTATATATTAAATGACTTTGCATTATGAATGATGAATTCATTAATAAAATTAAATATAAAAACAAATGGGGGAGTCATTTCTGAATTAAAATATATTGATAGAGATGTCAAAATTTCAAACACAAGATCTTTTGAAAAAAACATATTATCAATTGAATATCTTTATGATAATGCCGAAAATATTGTTGAAAAGGCCAGAGAGCTTACAGATAGCGTTTATAGAATTGTTCATTCTACAATCAATGGTATATTAACTTCAAATGAAGCAATAAAGGCAAAACCAATCCCAATAAGACTTAAGACTGTAGAAATAGATTCTTATGAGGATGTGCTTGAATCAAATGAAGCCAATGATGTTGTTAGACAACAAGGGGTAGCAATAGTTTATAAAAAACTAGATGATAAACAGATATTTGAGGCAAAAGAAAAAACATATGTTTTATTCTTTGAGAAGAAAGCTTTTGTTCAAGATATTCTTATTGAAGCAACAATAAGAAAAGGAATTAATGAATTACCTGAACAACTAAATTTAGTTGTTCAAAGTGAAATGGATATAATTAAGTCAGTTATTTCTGACAATTGAAAAAGTTCAATAAATATATCAATAAATTTAGATCACATAGCAATGATCGCATTAAACAAATCTCACATACTTGAAGTTCAGTCAGGGATACATTCTGAAGAGATAGAAGACTTCCTAATTGGTAAAGGAATTGAGCATTTATAGAAAGGAAAATTATGGATAGAAAATACGAAATATTATTATTAATAAAACCAGAATTAGTTGAAAATGAATTAAAAGAATTAATCACAAACATAGAATCTAAAATAGGCGGAACAATAAAGTCTAAAGAAGAATGGGGAATTAAAGAATTGGCTTATAAAATCGATAAAGAAAATAAAGCATTCTATATTCACTACTATGTTGATACAACATCTGAAGCAATTGCCGACCTTAAAGAGTTAATTGCTGTGGAAAAAAGAATAATAAGACCTTTTATCTTAAGACACGAAAAGGAATGACCAACAGATATGAAAACTTCAAAAGAATTAAAATTCCCAGAAAGAAAACCTAGGCAACCTAGAAATAATGATTTAAAATTCTCAAAAATATCAGAATTAAAAACTGTCGAAGAGATTAAAGAAAGAAAATTAAAAACTAAGAAAGAAGCTGAACAATATGATAAATAGAGTTATATTAACAGGAAGAATTACAACTGACATTGAGTTAAGACAAACAAACGATGGTACCAATTACACATTCTTCACAATCGCAGTAAATAGACAAGGAAATAATGATCAAACAGATTTTATTTCGTGTGTTTCATGAAGAAATACTGCTGAATTTATGAATAAATATTTATCAAAAGGATCATTAATTGGAGTTGAAGGAAGACTTGAGGTTTACAGAACACAAAAAGATGGAAATTATGAAATAAGAACAAATGTAAATGTTTCACAAGTTCACTTCCTTGAAACAAAAAGCCAATCAGATTTTAGAAAACAAAACACTCAGGAAACACCAGTTTTAAATAAAGCTGCAGAAAAAATTGACAATGCAATAAATGAAGATTCAAAATTTGATACTTCATCAGAAAAAACAAACAACGAAGAAATTAATTTTGATGACATTCAATTTTAATAAGAAACTAAAAGGAGAAAATTATGCCAAGAACAGCCAAAGGTAGAAAAAAAGTAAAAAAAGTATATAAAACAACAAATAGACCAGATTTATTTGTATTACAAGGAATTGAATATATCGATTACAAGGATGTTGAAATTTTAAAAAAATTTATTTCTAGAAATACAGGAAAAATTCTTCCAAGAAGAATTACAGGTTTAACTGCTAAAAATCAAAGAAAATTAGCAAAAGCAATTAAGCAAGCTAGAGAAACTGCGCTTTTACCATTTGTTATAGTTTAATTAACTAAACAAAGAAAGAGAGTAAATGAATAACAACAAAGAAATCAAAACAGAAAAATTAATAAGAGGGAGTATATTATTTTTATTCTTCTTAATAATTAGTTTAATAGTCACTATAATCACATTATTTGCAATGAACACACAAGTAGGGCATAAAGCGCTATTTGTTTCATTAGTTCTTGTTGCGGGGATTTCGGTAGCTATTTCATTAGTGATGTATTACTTATGGAGGGAAAAAATATATGTATCAACAAATGATACAGTTTTATCTGCATCTGAAATTGCATCAATGTCAGAGAAATTACAAAAGAGAGGAATAATCAACTATGATATAAATGGAAAAATAATTTTTATGTCAAGATGATTATTTTCAACTGAGTTATCAAAATTTCTTGGAAAAAAAGTTGAAAAACTAGGAATAGAAATAAATGATGATGATGAGCAAATGATTTCATTAGATGGACTTAAATTTAGAACAGTTCTTTACAATAGAACAAGAACATTAATTATATTTGATGTTACAAATGAACAAAATCTTATGGATTTCATTTCTGATAACAAGACAGCAATTATGCTTGTTAAAAGAACGCTTTCATCTTCTCTAGATGAAGTATCTTCATTTAAAGCATCACTTGAAATAAGTTATATTATTGAAAAATGAGCTAAAACAAATAATGCCATTTTCAAAACAGGACAAACAATTGACCAACCTATATTAATAATAGGAACTTGAAATGATATTAAAAAGGCAATCTATTCTGATTCACTTTTAAATGAAGTTAATATAAAAAATATAAAAAATATTTCATTATCAATTGGTGTTGCTTATGGATCAATGAATTATAATGAGATTTTAGAAAGTGCAATAAAGGCAAATGTTATTTCAATTAACCGTGGCGGAAACCAGATTGTTATTTTAAATGAAAAAGGTGAATATGAATATGTTGGCTCTTCTTTACGTGGAATCCAAACAGATTCAAAAATTAAAATTAAACAATATACTGATTTATTCTTTGAAGAAATTAAAAAATACAAAAATATATTTATTACCTCTCATGTATATGCCGATCTTGATGCTTTAGCATCAACAATAGCAATTGCTAAAGCGATTACAAAAAAAGGAGAGTCAGTCAAAATAATTTTAGAGACTTTTGATGATACAACTTCTTCAGTGTACAAAACTCTTTCACCAGAAATTAAAAATATATTTATTACACAAGAAGAAGCCCTTAAAAAAACAACTAAAAAAACAGCGCTTGTCATTACTGATGTATCTGAAAAAGATAGAATACAAGCATCAAAAGTTTTAGAAAATATTTCTGAAAATTCAGTATATATTATTGATCATCATAGAGTTGGGGAAAATATTATAAAAATTAGTGAAGAGAAAAGATATATTGATACTACAGCTTCATCAGTTTCAGAGATTATTACGGAAATGATATACCTTGTAGGAATTGATTCAATAATAACTGATGAATTAGCAACATTGCTAATATCAGGTATATATCTTGATACAAACCAGTTAGCAAGAAATTCCACATCAAGAACTCATGAAGTAATATCAGAATTAATCAAAAAAGGCGGAGACATAAAAGCAGCAGCTAATAAACTTTTGGCTTCATTAGATGAAATTCCAATTTTAACAAAAGCATTAAACAATGCAAAAATAATTGGTAATAACATATTATTCTCAGTAATTCCAGAATCAAATATTATTTCTGATTCTGAGGTTTCGTTATTAGCGAATTCTTTATTAAACTACAAAAATGTTAGAGCCGCCGTTGTTGTTGCAAAAATAAAGGGAAATCTTTACAAGGTATCTATTAGATCAACTGATAAAGTAAACTCACAACTTCTTGCCGAAGCAATGGGTGGTGGTGGTCATTTTAATACTGCCGCTATTTCATTTAAGAGAAACGAAACAACATATAAAAAAGTAATTGCAGAAGTTAAGAAAAGCATTCTTAACATTAATAAGAAGTAAAAAATGATAAAACTATACTCTAAAGAAGCCGAAAATAAACTATTAGGTTTAATAATAAAAGAACCTAATTTAATTGTGCGAGTTCGTGGATTTTTTTCTCCTAATGATTTTTACATTGAAGAAAACAAATATGTTTTTTCTGAGATGGTGAGAACAGAAGAAGAAAATAGATTAATTGAGCAAACAACACTTATTGATTATTTAGAGAATTATTCTATTAAAAGTAGAGAAGATTGAGACTTATATTTAACAGAATTAATTTTAAGTGCGGGAATCGAAGCCCACTTTGATGAATATGTTTCAATTATTAAAGACAAAACTCAAGTTAGAAAACTTGAAGTAGCTTTAAAAGATTCATTAGATTTTGTTTCTTCTGAACATACTTCAATCTCTTCATTAGTTGGGAAAATTGAAGGTAGAATTCTTGACGTTACTAAAGATAGAGAACTTAAAGATTTTGAAAGCATTGAAGAAATTACCAATGAATATAAAATTAAACTTTCTGATATTGCAGAAAATGGATATCAAGGAGGAATTTTTACTGGCTTAAATTCAATTGATCATTATCTTGGTGGATTAAAAGAAGGAGAGTTAATTATAATTGCTGCCAGACCTTCAATGGGTAAAACAGCACTGGCATTGGAAATAGCAAAAAATGTTTCGAGAACACATAAAGTTGCATTTTTCTCAATTGAAATGCCAAGTGAGCAATTATTACAAAGACTAATTTCTTCAGAATCATTTTTAACTAACAAACAAATGAGAAGTTTTAATAAATTAGGGCAAGATCAACAGGAACAAATTACTCATGCAATGGAAAAAGTTAAAGAACTTAAATTATGAATTGATGATTCTCCACAAGGGAAAATCGAAGAACTTACATGAAAAGCAAGAAAACTTAATGACCTTGTTGAACTTGACATGATTGTTATTGATTATTTACAACTATTAGAAACATCAAGTAGAAGAGAAAACAGACAACAACAAGTTTCAGATATCTCGAGAGCATTGAAACAATTATCAAGAGAACTTGAAATACCTGTAATAGCTCTTTCTCAACTTTCTAGAGGTGTGGAAGGCAGACAAACAAAAAAGCCAATGATGTCAGATATTAGGGAATCAGGATCTATTGAACAAGATGCTGATGTAATCCTAATGCTTTATAGAGAAAGCTACTATCAACATGATAAAAGTTCTTTAGGTCCTATCCAAGAACTTCAAGTAAGTGTTGCTAAAAATAGAAATGGGCCTACAGGACCTGCTAGGTTAAATATTAATCTAGAAATTGGTAGAATTAAAGATAAAGGAAGGAATAACTAATGGTAACAGCACTAATAATAATACTTATTGTAATATCAATATTACTAATAGGATTAATATATATCCAATCAGGAAAAGTTAAAAATGTAGGGGCAGCCATTATTGGTGTCCAAGATGTTGAACTTTTTGAAAACACAAAAGTTAGAGGTTTTGATAAATCCCTATTCATATTTACTGTGGTATTAATCACACTATTTATTGGATTATCATTCTGATTAATATTTTTATAATGAAAAATAAAGTACTTAACCAAATAAAAGAAGGACCAAAAACTTTTAATGAACTTAAAGAAAATCTAGAAATTAGATCTGGACATTTTCTTAATGGGCTAATTAAGGAACTGAGAGAAGATAATAAAATTTATTATAGAAAACATAATGAAACATATTACTTAAAAGATGAAGAAGTGGTTTTTGGTAAATTTAAAGAAACAAAAAGAGATTTTGCTTTTGTTGATTTAGATAGTGGAATGTCAGTATTTATTCCAGAAAGATTTTCTAATGGAGCGCTTAATGGTGATTTGGTTAGACTTTCTTTATTCTCACTTAGAGAGGGAGAAGACCCAGATAGAAGAGCAGGTAAAGTTTCCAAAATCATAGAAAGACAAAAAGGCAATATCGTGGGTAGATATAGAATAGTTGAAGATCAACTTAAATTTATTCCTGATGATTATAATTCAAACAAAGAATTTGTTCTTGAAGATCATGAAAATATAAATGAAAATGAAATATTAGTTACAAAGTTTAAGACATACAAAAATAATATTGTATATCTTTCAGTAGTTGAAAATTTAGGGAGTGAAAACAATGCAAAGATTGATTACTTAGTAATAGCTAAGAGAAACAATCTTCCTTTAAGCTTTCCAACTTCAGTATTATCAGAAGCGAATTCCATTTCGCATGAAATCACTTCTAATGGTAGAGAAGATTTATCAGATGAATTAGTTGTAACAATTGATGGAGAGCAGTCTAAAGATTTAGATGATGCAATAACTGTATCTAAAAAAACAAATGGTAATTTTGAACTTAAAGTTCACATTGCTGATGTTGCCCATTATGTTAAAGCAAATTCAAAAATTGATGATGAAGCTTATGAAAGAGGAACTTCTACATACTTAATTGATAATGTTATACCAATGCTTCCTGAAATCTTGTCAAATAATTTGGCATCGCTTAACCCCGATACAAGAAAATACACATTGACAGCAATAATGGAAATAGATAAAGATGCCGAAGTTATAAATGTTGACTTAAAGGAAACTATTGTTAAATCAAAATACAAACTTACTTATGAAGAAGTTGATGAATATTTCAAAGGCGGAACGCCACAAATTAGAGATGACAGAGATGTGACAGTTATGATTAATGATGCAAAAGAATTATCAAAAATTATAAGAATCAAAAAAATTAAAGAAGGCATGATTGATTTTGTTTTACCAGAAACTAAATTTACTTTAGATGCTAATGGTAATCCAACTAAACTTATTGAAAAATACCAAACTGAATCAGAAAAATTAATTGAAGATTTAATGGTGATTACTAATCAAAGTGTTGCTAATTTTTTAGAACAAAAAAAATTACCTGGAATGTATAGAATAAATGGTAAACCAACCGAAAACAAATTAACTCAATTTTTTGAGATAACAAAAATCTTTGGTGAGTTTTCCACTAAACCAATTGATAAGATAACCTCAAAAGATCTTGCTCATTTCGTAACTGAAATAGAAGATAAGCCTTATGGAGATATTCTTAAAAAATTCATGATTCAATCAATGGAAAAAGCAATATATTCTCCTGAAGATAAAGGGCACTATGCATTAGGTATTAAAAATTACTTACACTTTACTTCGCCTATTAGAAGATATCCTGATTTGATTGTTCATAGAATTATTAAAAATTACTATATCAAAGGTGTTGAATATTCAGATGGTGAAAAAGATGAATATCTAGAACATTCTTCTAAATGACTTTCAGATAAAGAAAGAGCTGCCATGATGGCCGAGAGAAAACTTTCTGATATTAAAAAAGCTAGATATATGGATGGACATATTGGAGAAGAAGTTGAGGTAACTATAACTTCAGTTACTAGTTTTGGATTCTTTGTTGATCTTAAAAAACAAATTCAAGGATTAGTTAGACTTGAAAGTTTAACTGGTGATGAATTTTATTATGATGCACCAAAATTTTCAATTATTGGTAAAGAAAGTAAAACAACCTATAAATTAGGCGAGCAGATTAAAGTAAGAATTACTGGTTATGACTTCGTTAGAGGCGTTGTTGATTTAGTATTAAATTAATATGAAGATTATCACTAAAAATAAAAGAGCAAAATTTGATTATATTTTAAAGGATACTTTTGAAGCAGGTATTTCTCTCTTAGGTAGTGAGGTTAAATCAATTAAAGATGGTAAAGTTGTTTTAGATACAGTATATGTAACTATTAGAAATGGTAATGCTGAATTAATAAATATGAATGTTTCAAATCATATTACTTATACTGAACAACATGAAGAAAAAAGATCAAGAAGACTTTTATTAAACAAAAGAGAACTAAAGAAATTAAGTGATGGAGTTAAATTACAAAGATTAACAATTATTCCTACCATTCTTTATATAAATAAAAAAGGTCTAATTAAAATAGAAATAGCTCTTGCCAAAGGTAAAACAAAATCAGACAAGCGTGAGACTAAAATACAAAGAGATTCACAGAGGGAAATCAAACAAGTGGTATAAGCTTGTTTTTTATTATATAATAAATATGTGTCCAATGTACCCATATGGGGGTGACGTGGCTTCGACAATTATAGAATAATTTAGGGTGCAGTGGTCTGATAGACCATAATATCAAAAATAAACATATTCGGAAACGAAAAAAACATTGAGCCTGCGATCTTTGCAGATAACACTTTAACTGCAGCATACGCTTAAGAGGTTCAGCGGTACTTAACTTACCACTAGAGTTAGGATTTGCCCGTTCATAAATAGTGGAAACAAGCTGACGAGTTTATACGTGGATTTAAAACTTTTTTGTTTTAATAATGACTCTTAAACTGTAGATTTCCTAAACAGTATTTTATTCTTGGACGCGGGTTCAATCCCCGCCACCTCCACCATATTTGTTAGTTAAAATTATGAACTGAGGACAATTTATCTCATTCAGTATACTTGTAGCATTCTTAGGAATATTATTATTTTTCTTTATAAAAGAATATTTAAGAGTTTATCACAATAAAATGAACATTTATAGAAATGTATTTATTTGATTAGTAACATTAGGTTCGTTTTTACTATTAGAATTATTATTTGGGATAATTAGTTTCGATGGAATAGAGTACTATTCAATTGCTATAATTATTATTCCGGTAATTGGTATTTTAATTAATCCAAAATTATCACTTGCCGTATTAATAGGGGCACTTATAGGTTTATTCATCAAAACTGATGTATGAACAGAATTCATTTCATATGTACCTTTTATTCAAGTGGGAATAACAACTATACTGGCATTGATTGTTGTATTGAATACAAACATTTTAACTAAGAATTATGGCGTGAAACTATTCGTTAGTTCACTTATTACATTATCAACTTGACTTATATTGTCAACAATTATTGTTGCAACATATACAGAATTAATCGCTGATAGATTCATAATGGTTTTCTCAAATCTATTATTTCTATCAGTTACTTTAGTTATATTTGACATTATCATTTACTCAATAGAAAGAATTTATGCTTCATATAATAAGCAAGAATTATTTGATAATATAGATAGTACATCATTTTATAAATTATCAAAAGCTAAAGAAGAACTAAATAAAATAATAAAAGACAATAGATACCAATTTGGTTTATTCTTAACTTTTGCTTTTGACAATTTTACAAAGAAAGATTTAATCAACAAACTAAGTTGACTTAAAAAACAAATTGAGAAAAATTATAGCGATGCAGTATTCTTTAAATCTAGTGGCAATCACCATTCATTATTTGTACCTATGACTTTTGGAGATGTTGATCTTACAAAATTTAAAAAAGCAAATTCAAGAAAACAAAAATCACTTGGTTATTTAACTGAGTTACAAAATATTATTGAAACAGCTTCTACATCATCACAAACAGTGAAAGGATATGCAACTATTTATGGAGTTGATTCAACAAATATAAATGAGTTAATGTTTAAGTCTCATGAATTGCAGCACAATGTTGTAGGAATTAAAAACACCTCACCAATTTTTTTCTTTGATTATGCCAAAAAAAGAAGGACATCTTATGAAAGGTCACAAGCATTTTATTTACCAGAAAAAATTATTGATTCTAAGATAGATTTTATAAGATCGCCATATGTCAGTGACGTATATTACTATCTAGCTCCTGAAGGGGAGAATGATGACATAGCGAAAAGATTTATTGCTTTAAAAGCCATTAAAACTTTTGATCACTTCAAAGATGCTAAATTAGTTTTCGAATACCCAGTGCAACATATTTCACAATTGAATTTTAATAGAGAAAGATTTATCAAGAAAATAAAGAGAATTACAGATCCTTCATCATTAATATTGGGAATTAAAACAGGCAAGGCTTCTAAATTACTTGAATCAAGGATTAAATGATTCAGAACACAAGGTTTTGGAATTGCTTTATTAGATGCAGAAAAAACAACTAAATCATTTGTTGCATTTATAAATCCTGAATATTATCTATTTAAAAGAAAAGAATTTTCAGTTGAAACACTTTTGAACCCTGCTTCTAAGCCTGAGACAAAAATAATAATAAAAGCAATGAGATTATAGGTTCCTTTTCCTTTATAATTATTTTGTAAAATAAAATTATGGATTCAACTACTTTTTTAAGACAGCCTTCATTTTGGATAATAATCTCAGTGATTATTATTTTCTCTGCGTTAGGACACAAAGTTTTTTCAAAAATAATTTTAATCCTTAAATATATTTTCCATCCTGAAAACAAAAATATTGATAGAAAAATTGTTATTAAAGAAGTAGAAAAAGCTATTTTAAATTTAAGAAAAATTAAAACAGGAGCAACAATAATTATTGATAATAAAAATTCTGTTACTCCTTTTATTGTTGATTCAGAACCAATGGATTCAGTAATTAATGGGAAAATTATTGAAGCAATTTTTAATAAAAAATCACCTTTACATGATGGAGCAATTGTTATTAAAAACGGCAGATTATCTAAAGCGTCAGTTTTCATTACAAAATTATCTGAAAATAAAAAAATACCTAAAACATTTGGGACAAGACACAGATCGGCATTAAGTTTGTCTGAAGAATCTTCAGCATTAGTGATTGTTGTTTCAGAAGAAACTCAAAAAGTAACATTCTTTAGATCAGGAACATGAAGAGTAGCAAAAATTTCTGTATTATATACAGAACTTTCAAAGGAATGAGGAAACTAAATGGCAACACCACATATGACAGCTAATAAAGAAGATATAGCAAAAATTGTTTTAATGGCCGGAGATCCACTTAGAGCTCAGCTTTTTGCTGAAACTTTTCTAACTGATATTAAAAAAGTAAATTCAATTAGAAATATGTTTGTCTTTACAGGGAACACGCCATCTGGCAAAACAATAACTGTAATGGGGCATGGTATGGGAATGGAATCAATTGGTATTTATGCCTATGAACTTTATAAATCTTATGATGTAGAAACAATTATAAGATTTGGTTCTGCTGGAGCATACTCTAAAAATTTAAATCTATTAGATATTATTATTGCAGAGGAAGCATGAACAGAATCTAATTATGGAGCAGCTTTTGGAGAAGAAAAAGACACTGCTTCTGCTGATAAAGAATTAATAGAAATTGCAACTAGAAAAGTTAAAGAACTAAATCTTTCAAATAAATCAGTTAATGGGAAAATACATTCATCAATGTGATTTTATCAAACACATAATATTAAATCTATGGACTGATTTGAGGAAAGAAATATCCTAGGAGCTGAAATGGAAGCATATGCCCTTTATGTAATAGCTAATGCTTTAAATAAAAAAGCTTTAACAGTTTTAACTGTTGGCGATCATATTGCTAAAAAGCAAGAATTACCTGCAGATGAAAGAAGAACAGCTTTTGTTGATATGTTCGATTTAGTTCTTTCTATTGTAGAAGAAATTTAGGACTATGGAAGATAAAAAATTACTTCAGGCACTTAAACAATACGTAAATGAAAAACAAGTTGGTAAAGTAAGAAAAATTGCTGACCTTTTTCACCCTAGAGATTTATATCTATTTATTGAAGATTGACCTTTATCAGACACATTATTATTAATTAGACAATTAAAACAACAACAAGCATCAGAATTATTTGATGAGCTTAGTACTGAAAAACAAGAAAAAATAATAAACGCCTTTTCTGATGAAGAAATTAATGAAATGTTTAAAATTTTATATGTTGATGAAACAGTTGATATTCTGGAAGAACTTCCAGAAAATATTGTTTTAAAAATTCTTGATGTTGTTAACCTGGAAACAAGAAAAAAACTAAACTCAGTTTTAAAATATAAACAAGGCTCTATTGGTTTCAATATGAACATTGACTTTGTTTCAATAAAAAATTCATCAACTATTAAGCAAGCAAAAGAAGATTTAAAGAAAAAAATTAAAGATGGCGAAAAGGAAATCGTTGGTAATATTTTTGTTCATGATTCAAAAAACATATTTGTAGGTTATATAAAAACCTATTCGTTATTCACTGCTAAAGATGCTCAAAAGGTTTCTACATTCACTATAAAAATTAATGCATTGACTACAAATGATTATATTGATAATGCTAAAGAATTATTGTTGGAATATGATATTCCATCAGTTCCAATTGTTTCTTCTTCAGGGAAGCAAATAGGTGCTATTGAATCTGAAGATATAATTGAAAGATTTAATAATTTAGATGAAGCCTATGTAGATAGAGCTTCAGTTGTTGCATATGAAAAACCATATATGGAAATTTCAGCATGAGAACTTTTTAAATCAAGAGTATTCTGAATCGTATTACTAATTGTTATTGGATCCTTTACTCAAATAATCATTACTGGCTTCCAAGCGATATGAACAGGAACAGGTTTTTGAGCTGGTGACGAAACTTCTATTGGGACATTAACAATCACTACATTGGTAACATTGGCATTCTCAACAGCTATTTCTGTTTCTTCATCAATAAATGATGCAGCAGGGAACACTGGTTCCCAGACGTCCGCAACATTAGTTCGGGCATTGGCTTTGGGAGAAGTAACAAGCGAAAATTATGGTAGAGCAATAATAAAAGAAACCACAACAGGAGTTTACATGGGTATAACAGCTGGGGTTACTGCATTATTCAGAACATTCATTATTTGGGCAATGTTTGGTTATTTAGGGATGGCTGATGCATTCTTATGAAATTGATTATTTATAATAGCAGGAATTGCTTCATTCTCATTCTCAACAGCAATTATTGTTGGTAATTTACTTGGTGTCGTGATACCTATAATTGCACATAAGTTTAAACTAGATGGAGCTATTATTTCAGGTCCAATGCAAACAACCATTATTGATATAATTACATTTGCAGTGTACTTAGGAATTACAACAGTAATATTTGTGCCACTAGCAAACAGCGGATACTTTGGACCGCCGCCAAGTGATGGGCCAAGTGCATTTAGCAATTTGTCCATAAGTATGAACACATTAATATTTAGTTTATCATAGATAGACTATTCTGGGTCAGTACTCAAGTTGGTTAAGAGGCCTCTCTGCTAAGGAGGTAGTTGCGCAAGCATTCGCAGGTTCGAATCCTGTCTGACCCGCCATTTTTAATAATTATGAGCAAAAATTTTAAAGGAAAAATAGGAATACTGTGAGTACTATTTTTAATAGTAATTTTCATTACAGTTCCCGTTGTGTTATTTCAATACAATTATAATATTGCAGGGACATCATATATGTTAGCAGGGTATCTAATTGGCATAGTGCCATGAGGATACGCAATACATTATAGAAGATCAGATTTTTTAACTAAGTTCTCATGAACTATAGCATTCATTCTATCTCCAATAGCTGCTTCATTCTTATATTTCAGAGGAGCATGAGTCCCCAGAAATACATGAAAATTTATACGTGGTTCATCATCATTAAAAAAGGCACAAGATGTAGATCTTAATTTAACAACTGGTTCAAGTATAGAACCAATTTTTAATATTAATATTTTATATAACACTTTAATAAAAGAAATTTTAGCTGCTAAAGAATTTATACATATTCAATACTTTATTATTTCAGATGGAATTATTTGAAAGAAGATTAAAGAATCTTTACTTAAAAAAAAGAAAGAGGGAGTTAAAATAATAATAGTAACTGATTTTATTGGAAATGTTTGAACGCCTGATGAAGCATATGAAGAAATAAAGGAAGCAGGAATTCAATTCTATGAATTCGGTGAACAAAATTTATTAGTTCCATCAGGACAAATGAATTTTAGAACACATAATAAATTTGTAATTATAGATAATAAAATTGCATTCATAGGTGGGGCAAACATTGGTGATAATTATGCATCATTAACTCCAAAGTATGGATCTTGATTTGATTTAGCCTTTTTAATAAAAGGAGAGTTAATTGGAAATTTGGCTAATGAATTTTATTCACAACTTTCAATTTTAACAAATGAATCATATTCATTTGTTAAAACAGCACCTATAGATGAAAAAATTACAGCTTTTGTAGAAGCTGATGGACCTAATATTGATGAGCCAGTTTTTCTTAACAGATTATTAAGTTATATTTTGCAAGCAAAACACACTGTCAAAATTGTTACTCCATATTATATAATTCCGCAAATACTTAATGATGAACTTGCAAAAGCGGTTAAAAGAGGAGTTAATGTTGAAATAATTATTTCTGGTAAATATGACAAAAAATTACCTCATCAAATAGGTAGTTACTTTGTAGAAGACTCAATCTCCAAAGGGATTAAATTCTTTAGAACAAACAACATTTTCACTCATACAAAAATGTATCTTTTTGATGATAGCCAAATGATAATTGGTACTTCAAACCTTGATTACAGAGCAATATACTATAACTATGAAACTAATATCTATGTTAAAGATGAAATTTTATTTACAAAATTAAATAAAGAATTTGAAATATATAAAGCTAATTCATATAAAGAAACTTCTTCATCAAAAAATTGAGGAATCATTAAAACTTCATGAAGTAAAGTGATAAAACTTTTATCTCCAATCTTGTAATTTTAGTATAATAATATTGGAACTTGCGAGTGTCGTATAATGGCTCATTACCTCTGGCTTCCAACCAGATGACGAGGGTTCGATTCCCTTCACTCGCTCCATTTTTTTAGAAATAATAAATAATAATTAGTATTTGTAAAAAGAATATGAAAAAACTACTAGGTAAACAAGCATCTTCAGGAATTGCCAAAGCTAAGTCTTTTGTTTTGTCTTATAATAATTTTACTGTTAAAAAAATTGATAATGTAAATGTTGAAGAACAATTATCAAAATTAACTGATGCAAATTTAACAGCAGAAAAACAAATCTTAAAATTAAGAGAAACTACTGCAAAAAAATTAGGAGAAGAGAAAGCACAAATTTTTGATGCACATATTCAGATATTAAAAGACCCTGAAATGCAACTTCAAATTGAAACAATGATTAAAAATGAAAAAATTAATGCAAGTTTCGCAATTCAAACTATAGCAGAAATTTTTAAACAAATATTCTTATCAATGGATGATGAATATATGAAAGAAAGAGAAGCTGACATTTCTGATGTAACAACTAGACTTATTAAAATAGTTGATGATATTGAAATACAAGATTTAACATTAATTAATGAACCAGTTATTATTGTTGCTTATGATTTGACTCCATCAGAAACTTCACAATTAGATCCTAAATATGTAAAAGGATTTATTACTGAAATTGGAGGAAGAACTTCTCATTCTACAATAATGGCAAGAACATTAATGATACCTGCAATAGTTGGTGTTGGGGAATCAATAAAAAAAATAGAACCAAACAGTACTATATTAATGGATGGTTCTACTGGAGATATAATAATTAACCCTTCTGAAGAAACTGTTATTGAGTTTGAAGAAAAAGAAATTAAGTTTAATAAAAAAATAGAACTTGAAAAAACATTTATTGATAAAGAAACAGTATCCAAAGATGGATGAAAAACTAAAGTAGCTGCGAATATTGGTTCTGTCCATGATCTTGAGGGAGCCATTTCAGTTAGCGCAGATGGTGTCGGACTATTTAGAACTGAATTTTTATACATGGGCGCACAATCATGACCAACAGAAGAAGAACAACTAGAAGCATATAAAACAGTTTTAGAAAAAACAGAACATACAGTTGTGATTAGAACTTTAGATATTGGCGGAGATAAAACATTAAATTATTATAAATTCCCAAAAGAAGAAAACCCATTTTTAGGATACAGAGCAATAAGAATGCAACTTGATAATAAGGAAGTTTTAGAAACTCAATTTAGAGCACTTTTAAAAGCTTCTATATATGGAAAGTTAGCCATTAACATACCAATGATAGCTACTATTGATGAATTTTTAAAGGTTAAGGGTGAATTTAAAAGACTTGAAATAGAATTAGAAGCAGAGGGAGTTAAAATAGGGGAATATCAATTAGGGATAATGGTTGAAATACCTTCTGTTGTAGCGCTGGCAGACAAGTTTGCAAAACATGTTGACTTTATGTCTATAGGTACAAATGACTTATTGCAATACACATTTGCGGCTGACAGAATGTCTCCAAGTGTTTCTTATCTATATCAACCATTTAATCCTTCAATTTTGAGATTTATTAATACGGTTATAACTGAATCACATAAAGCAGGAAAATGAACTGCAATATGTGGGGAATTGGCTGGAGAACCAATGTTGGCTCCAGTATTTGTTGGAATGGGGCTTGATGAATTTTCAATGTCTTCAAGTTCAATATTAAATATTAGAAGAGTAATATCAGAAACAGATAAAAATGCTGCTTCTTTACTTGTTAGTGATATATTAGATTTAGAAACAGAAGAAGAAGTCAAAACTAGAATCAATAAGTTTTTTGTAGAACATAATATTAATCTATAAAGTATAATAAACTTATATGAAAGAAGCAATAATTAAATCACCAGTAGATGGTGTTGTAAAAAATATAGAACAAGTAGATGATCCTGTTTTTGCACAAAAAATAATGGGAGAAGGAGTTGCTGTCATACCTAAAAATGGCAACTTTGTATCTCCAATTGATGGTGAAATATTAGTAGCATTTCCAACAGGTCATGCATTTGGGATTAAACACCATGAAGGATTTGAAGTTTTAATTCATATTGGAATTGATACTATAAATCTAAAGGGAGAAGGTTTCTTGATCAAATCCAAACAGGGGCAAACTCTTTCTGTTGGAGATAAATTAGTTAATGTTGATCTTGATGTTTTAAAATCAAATAATGTGTCAACTGATACTATGATAATCTTTCCAACTTCATCATTTGATGGGTGGAAGATTGTTGAAATTGCATCTGGCAGTATAAAAGTTGGGGATCAATTAATTAAGTTAATTAAGGAGTAAATATGGAAAGAAAATTTATTATTAAAGATCCGCTAGGAATACATGCTAGGCCAGCATCATTGCTTGTTGTTGAAGCAGCAAAATATGAATCTGAAATAACAATTTCTAAAGAAAACAAAAAAGGGAATTTGAAGTCTATAATGGGAGTTATGGCATTAGGTGTCAAAAACGGAGAAGAGATTACAATCTTTGCAGTTGGTTCTGATGAAGAACAAGCATTACAATCTCTTAAAGATTTAATGATCAAAAACAAATTGATATAAAAAATAGCTAAATTAAACTAACCAGCAAAAGTGGACAATAATTTCCACTATTCTGGTTAGTGATTTATTATTGATATGACACCTCATATTCATGCGGTGTCATATTTTTTAATCCACCTTGAAATCTAACTTCATTATAGTCAATTTTAGTTTCTTTCATTCTATTTTTCATATTTCCGAAACTTAACAAAGGCCTAGTATTTAAATTTCTTTTGGTAAATGTTTACTCATTTTTTACTGGGTTAGTTTAATTTAGCTATTTTTTAATGTTTCAAAATTTTCTTTAGCTTTTTCTCAGTCAAGTACATTTCAAAAATCTTTAATATATATATCTCTTGCTGAATTATGTTTTAGATAATACGCATGCTCCCATACATCTAAACAGAATATAGGTTTGAATCCTAAGAATCAAGGATTGTCTTGATTGAATGTCATAATAATCTTCAATTCACCAGTTTTGGTTACTACTAAGTATGTTCAACCTGAGCCAAATAATGAAAGAGATTTTTCTTCAAACTGTTTCATCATTTCTTCAACACTACCATATTTATCAATAATGGCTTTCTTAAGATTCCCATCTTTTAATGTTGTGCCTTTTTTAAGGTGTGCAAAGAAAAAGTTGTGATTAATTAGCCCACCACCAAATTGTCTAACCTTAACCCTAAGGTCGGGTTCTTCAATTTCTTGGTAATTTTTCATTAAATCTAATAACATATTAAACTTCTTTTCATAAACAGTTCCGTTAAGAAGTTCATTTAATTTTGTTTCATATCCTTTATGGTGATTTTCATAATGAATCTTCATTGTTTCTTTATCAATGTAAGGTTCAAGATCATCATAATTGTAGTTAAGTTCAACTCTTTTATATGCCATTTTTATCTCCTGTAATATAATTATAACTCATTGACTTACTCTATAATTAAAATGTGGGTACACTCAATAGTTTTTCTCAAAATAACATATTAATGCTATCGTTGATACTAATAATATCAATAGCAGGTTTCATTATATTAGGAAGAATAGTTCTTAGACTATTCAATTTTAAGAACAGGAACACATTATTATTGCCAGTAGGATTTGTTGCTTATCAAATAGCAACCTTCCTTTCTTTAGCGCCTTTTATATTATTCAATGTTGATGTTAAAGTTTATTATTGATCTATAATTGTAAAAAACATACTTCTTTTATCAGTAATAGTTATGTTTTATAAATATTGAATTCCTAAAAGGAATCAATATGCTAATAAATCAGTATTAAAGGGTCTGGTAGGTATATTTTCACTTGTTGCAGTAACAGCTACATATATAGCGTTTGCAAACTACATACCTGGGTTTTCTACATTTGATAATAACTCACTAATTTACAATGAAACAATTAAACTTTCTGAGGCAACAGGTCAAATGCAATTTAAACCTTTACCTAATTCAGAGGCATACACAATTTTCCAAACATATTATTATGATTTAGCTATGCTATCTAAGTTTTCAAATGTTTCAGTTGAAGAATTAGTTGGAACTCTAGTTCCAACATGAACAATTGCAGTAATGTTTTTAGCAATAAAACACTCTGTTAGAGAAATTGGTACATATAAGTCAATAATGTTATCAATAATATTTACGATTATAATTGCTTTTTTTATAAGAGATATAAAACCAGATGATGGAATGTTTATTGGCACTGCCATTATGCTTATAGCAATATCAATTATTTATAATGATTCATTAGATAGAGAAACTAGTTCAAGAAACCTAATTCTTGCTTTGCTTTCTGCTTCAACAATATTCTTTATGTCTGCTAATGCAATTCTAATTTTATTATTATTTATGGCAATAATTTCTTTCTACACAATAAAAAGAAAAGGTGAGTTGCTCCCTTTATTCACTACAGCACTTATTATATTTGCCATTGAGGTTTCATTAGTGTTCTACAACATTGTTTGATGAGGCGGAATAATATCAGCACTAATTTCTACATTACTAATTGTTCCATGTTGAAGTCTGCAATATGGATTTAGAAGAGATGACAGGATTTCAGTTATGAACACAATTAATGAATCTGGAAGATGAATATTAGTTATGGTTTCAGTAGTAGTTCTTTCAGCAGGTGTTTTATTTGCATTTATTAATGGTAGTGAGTTCATAGATGTTTCTAAGAAACTATATTTAAATTTAACAACAATAACCAACACTGCCTGAAATACATCATTCTCAATATTATTTAATGTGTTGTTTGTATATATTCCTGTAGTGATATTCTCATTAATAATTTGATTATATGATGATATCTTAAAGAATACTTTCATTTACATGTTGTTGTGAATAATGGTTATAATTTTTAACCCATTCTCAATTGTATTATCAGAAAACTTATTTGCTACTACCATAAATTTAACGTCAATTTTAATAGTAATATCATTTACATTAGCACTTAATTTAAAAGACTTTATATCAAAATCTGTATTCAGGGAAAAGGTATAATTACTAAGAAATATGAATAAAAAAATACCTAAGAAATTACATTTCATATGATTTGGAAGCAAAATACCGCCACATCTGAAACGGTATATTGCATTAAACAAAAAAATGTATAAAGACTTTAAAATTAAAGTTTGAAGTTTTAAAGACTTTGATCCGAATACAAGAGCATATACAAAGAAAGCATTAGAAGAAAAGAAATATGCTTTTATTTCTGATTATCTAAGAACCAAAATACTTTATGAAGAAGGTGGTATCTATCTAGATACAGATATGATTCCTGTTAAAAATATACAAGAGATTCTAGATTATAAAGTAGTTTTAGGATTTGAATATTTAAAAATGGTGTCGACAGGTTTTGTTGCAACTGAACCTAATCAACCTTTCTTTAAAAGAGTATTGGATTTATATAATGATTTTGATTACTCAGAAAAGGATTTTAAATTTATTGTCAACAATGAAATGTGAACAATAATTTTAAAAGATATTTATGGGTTAAAACTTAATGGTGAAGAACAACTACTTCCAGCTGATATAAAAGTATATTCAATGGATTACTTTTCAGAACTTAAACCATCTAAAAACTCATACTACCTTCATAATCATGAATTATCATGAACTTCACCTCTTAAAGCAAGAATCATGTTTATAGGGTTAAAGTTTGTTAAGAGATTTCAAAAACAAGTAGAAGTAGTATTGTTTCTTACTGAGAAGTTATATTTTAAAAAAAACAAAAAAAGAATCAAAGTAAATAAAAAAGCAAAACAAAAGGATGCTGACAAAAATAAAACAAATGTCAACAAAAGATAAAACTAAACAAAAAATTATTGAATTAACTACTAACTTGAATAAGTGAAATAGTGAATATTATAATGATAATGTGTCATCTGTTGATGATACAATTTTTGATAAAGCAATGGAGGAATTGATTAAATTAGAAAAACAATATCCTAAATTTAAACAAGAAAATTCTCCAACAAATAAAGTGGGAATAATGGCAGCGTCTACATTTGAAAAAGCAGAACATAGCATTAAGATGCTTTCACTCAATAAAGTTAACACTAAAGATGAGTTATTTCATTTTTTTAAACAAGTTACTGACAAAGTTGGTAATGTTTCATATACGGTAGAACCTAAAATAGATGGCCTATCTATTTCTATTATTTATAAAAACGGTAAATTAGATAGGGCACTTACTAGAGGGGATGGTATTGTTGGAGAAGATGTGACAAACAATGTTTTACAAGTTAAATCTATTCCTAAAACTATTGAAGATAAAAAAGAATTAATTATAAGAGGAGAAATTTATCTTCCTATAACTGAATGAACAAGAATTAATAAAAAAAGATTAGCCCAAGACAAAGAACCATTTGCAAACCCAAGAAATGCAGCCGCCGGAACTCTAAGACAAATAAACCCACAAGTTGTTAAAGAAAGAAATTTATCTTCTTTCATTTTCCAAGTAGTTAAAGGGGCAACAGGAGAAAACTGATTTGATACACAGGAAAAAACATTCAAAGGTTTAAAAGACTTAGGTTTTAAAGTTATTAAAGAAACTTTCAAATCAAATGATTATGAAAAACTTTATGAAAAAGTTATCCATCTATTAGACGGTAGGGCAGACAATGATTATGAAACTGATGGTGTAGTAATCAAAGTTAATGAAAATAAATATTATGATGAACTAGGGTACACATCTAAATTTCCAAGATGAGCAATTGCATATAAACCACCATCTGAAGTTAAAGAAACAAAACTAATTAATATTCATCCAACAATTGGTAGAACAGGCAGAGTTACTTATGTAGCTTCTTTAGAACCAGTTAAATTTGCAGATACAATGGTAAGAAAAGCATCACTTCATAATTATGATTACATATCTATTTTAGATTTAAGAATAGGTGATACAGTTCAAGTTAAGAAAGCTGGAGAAATTATACCTAAAGTTATTTCTTCAATTAAGAATGAAGCACATGACAAGAATGAAGTTTACCCAAAGGCAACTATTTGTCCTTCTTGTGGTGATAAATTAATTAATATTGAAGGAGAAGTTGATCAATATTGCGTAAATGATAATTGTCCTTCTAGAATTCAAGAATCATTAGTTCATTTTGCATCAAGAGATGCAATGAACATTGAAGGTCTTTCTGAAAAACAAATTTCAAAATTCATTGAAATAGGAATAGTGAATTCAATAATTGATATTTACAGAATTAAATTTGAAGACTTAATAGATCTTGAAGGTTATCAAAAAACTTCAGTTAATAAATTATTAGCATCAATAATTAAATCAAAAGATGCAGGTTTAGATAAGCTTCTATTTGCATTAGGTATAAGACATATTGGGAAAAAGTCTGCAAAAGAACTTGCTCATAGATATAAAAATATTGATGCTTTATTAAACCTAAATAGAGATAAGTTAATTTCTGATGAAGACTTTGCTCATGTGAAAGCTGGTTCAATAGTTAAATGATTCAATGATGAAACAAACCAAATACTAATTAAAGAACTTAAAGACATTGGTCTTAAAGTTACATATGAAAGAAAAAAAATCAAAACATCTGATAAATTTGTTAATAAAATACTAGTTATCACTGGAACAATTAATGGATTTAAAAGAGAAGAAGCAAAGGAATACTTTGAAGCATTAGGTGCAAAAGTAACTACTTCAGTTTCTTCAAAAACAGACATATTAATAGTTGGAGAAAACCCTTCAGATAAAAAGATTAATAGCATTGAAAATGCTAAAATTATAAGTATAAAGAGCAAAGATGAACTTTAAAAACTACTTTAATAAATTAGAAGGAAATAGAGAAAGTAAGGTACCTAGAAACAACAAACTTACTGCTTTTGTTGACTGGATTCATAGAAACATATTTAAGAAGATGACACATTATAGACATCTTCTTGTTTGATATGTTTCAGTTATTGTTATTGCTTCATTATTATTAATAACACCTATGGCTAGAGCAACTGGTGCTGATCCAATAAGTTGAATTGATGCATTATTTATATCAGTATCATCAATATCAGATACTGGACTTACAACAGTTACATTGTCAGAATCATTTAATGATTTTGGACAAGCAATTGCACTTATTTTAATTCAACTGGGCGGTATTGGTTGATTTGCAATTAAGGTTTCGTTATTAACTCTAATTGTTAAAAAAGTTAGACATGATCAAATATATGAAACAAGAAATGAATTAGCGACTACTGGAAAACAGGAAACTGTTGCAGTTGTTAAAGTTGCTGTTGGAGTAACGCTTGGGGCAACATTATTATTTGGAATATTATTTGGAATATTATTTGCTACAACAACACCAATCATGAATATTACAGAAGTATCTCAAGACACTATAGTCGACCCTAAACTAATTGGTAATTGAGGACAAGCAATGTGAGCAGGATTCTTCCATGCTGGATCTTCAATTAACAATGCTGGTTTAGACATAATTGCAGGCAATACATCTATTGCTGCATACTACGGAAATATAACAATTCAAATCTTGACAATGTTCTTATTCATTACAGGTGGTATTGGGTTCATTATTATTTATGATCTACTTAAATACTTTAAAGCTAAGAAAGATTCTACAAGATTTAAATTTAGTTTATTAACAAAGATTTCGTTTACATCATATGTAATAATTGCATTAATAGGTTTGGGAACAGTTTATACAATAGAGGGAATACAAGCTGCAACTAATCCTGAATCATCATTTATAAAATCAGATGCTGGAACAGAGGCACAAAATTGATGAGCTCTAACATTCAATACATTCTCAACAAGGAATGCTGGATTATCAACATTTAACATTGATACATTATCTCAACCTTCACAGTTAACTTTCATATCAATGATGTACATTGGTTCAGGGCCAGGGTCAACAGCCGGAGGACTTAGAACAACAACAGTTGCTATTATTGCTTTATCTGTAATTTCAATAATTAAAGATAAAAGTAATGTTGTTGCATTCAAGAGAACAATTAAGAAAGAAACTATGAGAGATGCATTCATAATTCTTTCAATCTCATTATTCTTATTAATGTCATCAACAATATTAGTTTCAATGATGGAATATGGAAAAGTGGAAAATCAAACGGTTTTAGATTATTTATTTGTTGTAACATCGGCATTTGGGACTACAGGCCTTTCACCAATTCCATTAGAACAATTCCATGTGTTCTCAAAAATAGTTCTTATGTTTGTTATGTTAGTAGGACAAATTGGAGTAATTTCAATGATAAAAATACTATCACCAAACAGAAAAAACAAAAAAGTGGTTGAACTGGAATACTTATCTGAAAATGTTCCACTAGGTCATTAAAATTTAGTGGTATAAATAGTACTCACCTGTTGTAAAATATTAAGTGGGTATATATATGCTTTGGTAGCTCAGTGGTAGAGCAGCTGGCTGTTAACCAGTTGGTCGGAGGTTCAAATCCTCTCCGAAGCGCCATATGGCCCGTTGGTGAAGCGGTTAACACACATGGTTTTCATCCATGCATTCACGGGTTCGAGTCCCGTACGGGTCACCATTATTTTGGGATATTAGCTCAGTTGGGAGAGCGCTTGCCTTACAAGCAAGATGTCGCAGGTTCAAGTCCTGCATGTCCCACCATTTTATGCCGTCTTAGCTCAGCTGGTAGAGCAACTGACTTGTAATCAGTAGGTCGTAGGTTCGACTCCTATAGACGGCACCAATATGCGGGTGTGGTGGAATTGGTAGACACGCTAGACTTAGGATCTAGTGTCGCAAGACGTGGGGGTTCAAGTCCCTTCACCCGCACCATTTACAAATTTAATAAATAAATGTTAGAGCTGCGCCTGTAGCTCAACTGGATAGAGTGTTTGACTACGGATCAAAAGGTTATGGGTTCGACTCCTATCAGGCGCGCCAATGTCGGAAAGTAGCTCAGCTTGGTAGAGCACTTGGTTTGGGACTAAGTGGTCGCAGGTTCAAATCCTGTCTTTCCGACCATTAATGGGGTGGTAGCTCAATTGGTAGAGCGCCTGCCTTGCACGCAGGAGGTCGCGAGTTCGACTCTCGTCCGCTCCACCATTATGGCTAAATCGTTTTAGACGAATTATTAAATGTAAGATCACACTTACCTTAGCCACCAACCAACAAATTTTGTGGCGAGATAGCTCAGCTGGTTAGAGCAACTGGTTCATACCCAGTAGGTCGTGGGTTCGACTCCCTCTCTCGCTACCAGCGGTTCTTTAGCTCAGTTGGTTAGAGCCACCGGCTCATAACCGGTTGGTCGCTGGTTCGAGTCCAGTAAGAACCACCAATTATGGTCGGAAGGCCACCAAATCAGAATATATATTAATGGCAGCATATGGAGGCATACCCAAGTCTGGTTGAAGGGGTCGGTCTTGAAAACCGAAAGGTGGCGAAAGCTGCGCGGGGGTTCGAATCCCTCTGCCTCCGCCATTATTTATCGCAGAGTAGAGCAGTCTGGTAGCTCGACGGGCTCATAACCCGTAGGTCGGTAGTTCAAATCTATCCTCTGCAACCAAGGTCCGGTAGTGAAGTGGTTTATCATGCCTCTCTGTCACAGAGGAGATCGCGGGTTCGAGTCCCGTCCGGACCGCCATAATGGCTCAGTAGCTCAGTCGGTAGAGCAAGGGATTGAAGCTCCCTGTGTCGGCGGTTCAATTCCGTCCTGAGCCACCACCATATTTTATTATTAATAATAAGCATTGAACAGAAGCCTTTCGCAAGGTTTTTATATATAATTAGGGCATGAAGTGGTGGGGTAGCCAAACGGTAAGGCAGATGACTGCAACTCTTCGATTGCCGGTTCAATTCCGGCTCCCACCTCCATTATTAATTAAGAAAATAATTAGTAATGGATTTTTTTATTCATTATAATTAGAACAAAGGAAAAGAATATGACATTTAAAATAAGAAAAGCAGTTATTCCAGTAGCAGGGTTAGGAACAAGATTCCTACCTTTCACTAAAACATCTCCAAAGGAAATGTTGCCTATAATCAATAGACCAACTATTGATTACATAGTTGATGAAGCAGTTAAATCAGGAATCAAAGAAATAATATTTATTACATCTTCAACTAAAACTTCAATCATTGATTACTTTGATAGAAATTTAGATTTAGAAAGACAACTTAGAAAAAAAGGAAAAGATGTTCAAGCTGATGAATTACAAAAATTATCAGGAATGATAAAAATAATTGCAGTTAGACAAACTGATGCTAAAGGATTAGGGCATGCTGTATTACAAGCTAAATCAATAGTTGGCAATGAACCATTTGCATTATTACTTGGTGATGATGTAATATATAATCCTAAAAAACCAGCTCTAGGTCAATTAATAGAACTGGCAGAAAAAGAACAAGCATCAGTATTAGGTGTTGGTGAAGTTCCAATGGAAAATGTATCTAGCTATGGTGTTGTTGATCCTGCTGAAGATATAGATGATAGAACATTCTTATTAAAAGGCGTTGTTGAGAAACCCACACAAGCAGCAGCACCATCGAACCTTTCAATAATGGGTAGATATATTCTTACTCCTAAAATATTTGAATTCCTTGAAGAAAGAAATGTTGATGAAGCAACTAATGAAATTCAAATTACTGATTCGATATTAAAACTAATAAATACTCAAAAAGTATATGCATATAAATTCAATGGAATTAGATATGATATGGGTTCAAAAGAAGGATTTATTAAAGCAAATATTGAATATGCAATGAGAGATCCAGAATTAAAAGAAACAGTTTTAAAAACAGTTAATTTTTATAATAAATAATTTAAAAACAAATAGTGTTTAGGCACTATTTTTTTTATAATTTGTTTATGTTAAATAACAAAGACATAATAATATTTGGGGCAGGTCCTTCTGGGGCAGCTGTAGCAAGAAAGAAAGCTGAAGAAGGCAAACAAGTTTTAGTTTTAGAAAACAAGGATGTTGTTGCTGGTAACTTATTTGATTATAAAAATGACAAGGGCATCATTGTTCATAAATTTGGACCACATATTTTTCAAACATCTGATGAAGATATTATTTCTTTTGTTAAAAGATTTGCTAATTGAAAAGAATTCAGACATAAAGTTAATGTTGTAATAGGAGATAAAGAAGTTCCATTACCAATTAACTTTAAATCAATAGATATTCTATTTCCTGATAAAGCAGAAATGCTTAAACAGAAATTAAAAGAAACTTTCAATTCTGATGTCACTTATATAATGGACTTACTTAATGTAGAGGATGAGGACTTAAAAGAACTTGGTAAATTTGTTTATGATAATGTTTTTGAAAACTACACAGTTAAAATGTGAGGAATATCATCAGAAGACATAGATCAATCTGTACTTAAAAGAGTACCAGTAAGATTGTCATATGATGATGGTTACTTCTCAGATAAATTCCAAGCAGTTCCTACAACTGGATACACAGAATTCATTAAAGAAATGTTAAATCATGAAAATATTAAATTAAAACTAAATGTTCCAGTTGATCTATTAGAAATAAAAGATGGAAAGACATTTATAGATGGTGAAGAAACCGATAAAGAAGTTATATGAACAGGAGCAGTTGATTATTTATTTAGATATTCAAAAGGCGAACTACCATATAGATCACTTAAATTTGAATTAGAAACTCTAGAATTAGATAGTTTCCAAGATAGGGCGGTAGTAAATTATCCTGCCGATCCTTCAATGACAAGAATAACTGAATATAAGAAGTTAACACAACAAGAAGATGAAGAGACCTTATTAGGTGTTACAACCATTGGTAAAGAATATCCAGGTTCATATGACAAAGCATCAAAAGACTTTTCAATCCCTTATTACCCAGTAATAAAAAAAGATGGATTAAACCCTGCAGATGTATATTTTAAGGAAGCAAAAAATATAACAAACTTAAAATTATTAGGAAGGTTAGCTGAGTATAAATATAAACAAATGGCACAGGCAATTTCTGATGCTTTGGATATATAATATATAGGTAAGAAAAAGAATATGAAACACAAAAACAAAGATTACAATTTATGACTAACTAAAGCACCTGCTTCAGTTAGATCAAAATTAAGATCATACAAACCAGAAAAAATAGATGAAAGATTTGGAATTCCAATTTCTTTTGGAACAGCCGGAATGAGAGGAAGAATGGGACTTGGAACAAGTGCCATTAATCACTTCACTTTAGGTGCTGCTTCATATGCATATGGTAAATGATTAAAAAAAAAATATGGTTCAGCAGTCAAGACTAAAGGAGTTCTTATTGCTCATGATAATAGAGACAATTATAAGCTATTCACTAAAACAGTAGCAACTGTTTTATCTGCGCAAGGTATTAAAGTAAGATTCTTTAAAGGCAATAAACTTCAACCAACTCCATTGCTTTCATATGCTATTCAAAAATTAGGATTTATTGGTGGTGTAAATATTACAGCTTCACATAATCCTCCTACTGATAATGGATTTAAAGTATACAATGCTGATGGTAAGCAACTTGATACTAGAGATACAAAACAAATCAAAAAAGAAATGAATAATATTAAGGATATCTTTAATATTAAAACAAACAATAAAAATTGTGGTTATATTAATAATGACATTATTAAGTCATATATCAAAGATGTCTTTTCAATAGCTTTTAATAGAACACAAGACAGATCTGATTTAAGAATTATATTTACACCTCAACATGGAACAGCATTACCAATTGCAACTAAGTTGATGGATAAAATGAAAGTTACATATAAAGTTGTTGAAGAACAAGCAGATGAAGATCCGTTGTTTTCAAAAACAGTATCTCCAAATCCAGAAAATCATGAAGCATTTGCTTTAGCTAAAAAGTATGGAGATAAATTTAAGGCTGACATCTTGTTTTCGACAGATCCTGATGCTGATAGATTTGGTGTTGTTGTAAGACACAAAGATAAATGAGTTCATATTGATGGGAACATGCTTCCGGTAATTCAATTAGAATGAAAATTAAGAAAACTAAATGAATTAGACAGATTACCCAACAATTCATT
This sequence comes from Mycoplasmataceae bacterium, assembly GCA_030621645.1. Classification (GTDB taxonomy): domain Bacteria; phylum Bacillota_I; class Bacilli_A; order Mycoplasmatales; family Hepatoplasmataceae; genus JAUXHI01. The sequence continues at coordinate 9,411 of JAUXHI010000002.1, read as the reverse complement.
TATGGTTAGGTCTGTAGTTACATCTTCAATGGGAGATAAGGTTGCCAAAAAATTTGATGTTAGAGTATTTGAATCATTAACTGGATTCAAACATATCATCAATGATGTAATTAGAGAAGAAAAAAATAATAAAGAACTAATCTTCGCATATGAAGAATCATTTGGTTCAGTAATTAAATCATTTACAAAGGATAAAGATTCATTCCAAGCATTAGTTCAAGTAATTGAAATTGTACATGATTTAAAACATGAAGGAAGAACATTGGTAGATGCATATGATTCACTATCAAAACAATATGGTTATCATGGTTATGAACAACTACAAATTAGATTTGAAGGTAATAATGGGTCAGCACAAATTAAAAAGGTATTAGAAAAGTACAAAGCAACAAAAGTTGGTGTGCTTTTCGGAGGGTTAAAAGTAAAAGAAGTTAGAGATTTTTCTAAGGGATACAAGAATTTACCTAAAGAAGATTTTGTAACTTTAGTTATGGGAGAAAACTCTGTAACATTTAGACCATCAGGGACTGAACCTATTTTAAGAATATATATGTATTCATTTGGTAAAACAAAAATAGAAGCAACAAAAAGACTGAAGAAAATTAAGAAAGAAGTTTTAGAGAATGATCCAAGCAAGCAAGATAAAAAAATTAGCAAAAAAGTCAAATAATACATTATATAATAATTGGTTTTTGGTTTTCGTCTTAACAGCACTATTAACTGTGGCAATGTTCCAAATGATTTCATTTGGAATGGGAGAAACAAAATTTGTTCCACATCCCAAATTATTAGAAGGATTTGGTGTATCACAACAAGTAATGAACATAGTTATTTGATTCCTATTGGGAATCGGAATACCTGGGACAATACTAGGGGCAATGACGGCAGTGGCAATGTCTAAGAAAGAAAAGAAAGTATTCTACTTTATGGTTTCTTCTGCTTCAATATTGTTTGTAATATCAATATTATCAGCACTATATTTAAATGCAATTAAGTTATTAATAATAAACGCATTGTTTTATCCAACATTTAAAAACTGAGATAAAGTAACAAAAGGAAAACCAGTTGTAAATAAACTATCAAAAGTTAATCTTGTGGGTTTTTTAGTGCTCTCTGTAGCTATTATTGGTGGATTTGGGCTATTATTATACTTTTTATCAGAATGGTCAATAGCATTAGATTATACTTTAACTACAGCATTCCTAGATTCAGCATTATTTACATTTGCAATAATGGGATTTGTATTAATATCTAATCATTATATTGATGGATATCTATGCTTCTACCTATGTAATCTATCTGCAATTTGATTGTTTATAATCCTTGGGTTATATACAATAGCTGTAATATATGTCATTTATATCCTTGTTGATACATTTGGTGTATTAAACTGAGCTAGCATATACATCGGTGAAGAAAAAAGAGAAGCATAGGCTTCTCTTTTTATCTATAATTAATATAATATGACAAAATTACTAGTAACTGGAGGAACGGGATATATTGGATCACATGCTGTTCATTCACTAATAGAAGCAGGTTATGAAGTGATAATACTTGATGACTTATCAAACAGTAAACAAAAGTATGCACATAAAGATGCCACTTTTATTAAAGGGTCAATACTAGATAAAGAATTACTTGATCAAATATTTACAGAGAATGATATTGATGGAGTGTTACATTTTGCAGCAAAGATTTCAGTTCCTGATTCAGTTATTAAACCAGCAATATATCATTCTACTAATACAGATGGAACAAACAATCTTGTTGAAGCCATGAAAAAACATGGTGTAGATAAAATAGTGTTTTCATCTACAGCTGCTACTTATGGAACGCCTGAAAAAGTTCCTGTTACAGAACAAACAGAAACAAAACCAATTAACCCATATGGTGTTTCAAAACTTAATGCCGAAGATATTATTATTACTTCAGGATTAAGATTTGTAATCTTTAGATACTTTAATGTTGCTGGGGTAAACCTTGAAGTTGGATTAAGATATGACCCACTAAAAGAAGCAACTCATTTAATTCCGGTTGTTAATGAAGCAGCTTTAGGAATAAGACCCGCACTACAAATATATGGAACAGATTATAAAACAAAAGATGGTACAGCAGTTAGAGACTATGTTCATGTTCAAGATTTAGTTGATGCTCATGTTCTAGGGTATGGTGAATTAGAAAAAGGTACAGAGTCATCAATCTTTAATTTATCATCTGGTAGTGGGTTTAGTGTCAGAGAAGTTTGAGAAGAAGCTGAAAAAATATTAAACCAAAAGATACCTTTTGTAAACAGAAGTAGAAGAGTAGGAGATCCTGAAGAACTTACAGCAGATAATACAAAAGCAGTAGAAGTATTAAAATGAAATAATAAATATTCATTAGGAGAAATGATTAAGACTGATTACATTTCTAGAAAAGAAGATTCTTCTAAAGAAGAAAATCCAGTTATATCATTTGTTATTCCATTATATGGAAAACCAAATGATATACTTGAAGATTTAATTGTAAAAATTAATAACCTTAAATTTGATGGTGTTGAATTTATTATTTGCTATAAAAATTCACAAGAGTTTAATTACGATTGATTAAAAAAAGAAGCAAATGATAAAATAAAGATTATTGGTCCAGTTAAGGCAGAAGCACAAAGAACATTCAAAATCATTGAAGCTTCTAAACATGCTAAAGGTAATTGAATCCAAATTATGGATGCACACCATGACTTTTACAAAAATGTGTTGCAACAAAAAATAAAATTAATGAAAGAGAACATATACTCTGAGTTTGATTTATTGGTTTCGTCACAAAAAATAATCAAAAGAAAAGCAAGTGGTGAAGAATTCACAATTTGAACTACACATCCAAGAACAACTATGGGAATATGAAATGGTACAACATTATTTAAGAAAGCACTTTTTGATAAATGAGGGGATGAAATTGCTAGGGATATAAATATATCTATTGGTGATGATAGAACATACCCAATTGTCTTCTTTGCAAAAGAAACTAACTTGAAAATTTACTATTTCCCTAAAAATAATTACTACAAACAAATGGTTTATGAATTAAATGGAGTTAACACTACTTCTCATTCAGGGTGAAATACTGATTTATATAAATCATTCAAAATCTTGGTTGATTATGTAGCTGTAAACACAACTAGAAAATCATATCTAAGATATATTGGTTTCTACTTTATATTCATGAATTCGTTTGCATTCTATAATTACACTTGAAAAGGTAAAAGAGCTGGCAATGAGACAAGAAAAATAATCTGAAATTCTAGACTTCCAAAGAGAGTTAAATGACCAATGATGGTTACTCCTTGATATTTAATTTCACTTCCTTATTCAATTAAAAGATATAAGATTAGAAAAAGATTAAAGAAAAATAAAACTAAATTTGTTAAGAACAAATAGCACTACTGAGTGCTGTTTTTATGCAAAAAATTTGTTGATTTACAAGTAAATATAGTAATATATATAGGATTTGAAACTAAATAGCTGGAACACAACAAAAGTGGTAAAATAATAAAAGAAAATAAAGGAGAAAAAATGCCAACAATTAACCAATTAATACGTAAAGACAGAAAGAAAAAGACTGTTAAGTCAAAAACACCTGCTTTACAACAAAGAAAAAATACATTAAAAAATAAAGATGTACATGTCTCATCTCCACAGATGAGAGGTGTAGCAATTAGAGTTGCTACAATGACACCTAAGAAGCCCAACTCAGCTCTTAGAAAATATGTAAGAGTTAGACTTACAAATGGAATGGAAGTTAATGCTTATATCCCAGGCGAAAAGCACAACATTCAAGAACACTCTGTTGTTTTAATTAAAGGGGGAAGAGTAAAAGATCTTCCTGGGATTAGATATAAAGTAGTTAGAGGAACATTAGATACTTCTGGAGTAGATGGAAGAACTAAATCTAGATCTCTATATGGAACTAAGAAACTTAAATAAACTTAAAGAAAGATTATAAGAAAGAAATATTATGTCAAGAAAAACACAAGCACCTAAAAGAGAAGTGCTACCAGATCCAATTTACAATTCTATTGTTGTTACTAAATTAATTAATAACATCATGTTAGATGGTAAAAAGGGAGTAGCCCAAAAAATACTTTATAATGCATTTAAAACAATTGAAAAAGAAACAGGAGAACAGGCAATTGATGTCTTCGATTTAGCGTTAGACAACATCATGCCTAAACTTGAAATAAAAGTTAGAAGAGTTGGTGGATCAAACTACCAAATCCCAGTTGAGGTATCTGAAAGAAGAAGAAAAATTCTTGGATTAAGATGACTAACAAATTATGCAAGACTTAGAAATGAAAGAAATATGGATGACAGACTTGCACAAGAAATAATGGCAGCCGCTAAAGGTGAAGGAACAGCAGTTAAGAAGAAAGAAGACACACATAAAATGGCAGAAGCTAATAAAGCATTTGCTCACTTTAGGTGATAAGTAGAAAAAGTAAATAGATATTATGGCTGAAAGAAAAGAACAACTAAATATGTATAGAAACATCGGTATCATGGCCCACATTGATGCTGGTAAAACTACTGCTACTGAAAGAATCCTTTACCATACTGGTAAAGTTCACAAAATCGGCGAAACTCATGAAGGACAATCACAAATGGACTGAATGGAGCAGGAAAAAGAAAGAGGTATTACAATTACTTCTGCTGCTACAACAACTATGTGAAAAGACCACAGAATCAATATTATTGATACTCCTGGTCACGTAGACTTCACAGTTGAGGTTGAAAGATCACTTAGAGTACTTGATGGAGCTGTCGGAGTTCTTGATGGTCAAGCCGGCGTTGAACCTCAAACTGAAACAGTTTGAAGACAAGCAACAAAATATAATGTACCTAGAATTATATTTATTAATAAAATGGATAAAACAGGTGCTGATTATGAATATTCAATAGGAACAATTAAAGATAAACTAGGTGCTAACGCAGCTGCTATTCAATTACCTATTGGAGCAGAAATAAATCTTAAAGGTGGAATAGACCTTGTAGAAATGAAAGCATACCTTTATGATGGTACTGTTGATGAAGGTGTTACTGAAATAGAAATACCTGTAGATCTTAAAGATAAGTCAGAAGCATTAAGAACGGAATTATTAGAAGCTATCTCAGAATATGATGAAGCACTAATGATGAAGCTTCTTGAAGGCGAAGATATTTCTAATGAAGAAATAAAAGAAGCAATTAGAAAAGGAGTTCTATCTGCAACTTTCTTCCCAGTTATTGGAGGATCAGCATATAAAAATATGGGTGTTAAACCTTTATTAGATGCTGTTATCACATACTTGCCATCACCATTAGATGTTCCAGCTATCACAGGTGAAGATTTGGATGGAAATTCAATTGAAAAGTACGCTGATGATTCAGAAGAATTTGCAGCGCTTGCTTTCAAAGTTATGACAGACCCATTTGTTGGGAAACTAACATTCATTAGAGTTTATTCAGGAACTCTAGATGCTGGTTCATATGTTTACAACACAACAAAAGGTAAAAAAGAAAGAGTTGGACGTATCTTACAGATGCATGCCAATAATAGAAATGAAATACCAGGAGTTGTAACTGGAGATATTGCAGCTGCAATTGGCCTTAAAGATACAACTACAGGAGATACATTAACTTCTGAAAAAGGCAAAGTAATTCTTGAAAAAATGGAATTCCCAGAACCAGTTATCTCATTAGCTATTGAACCTAAAACAAAAGTTGACCAAGATAAACTAGGAATGTCACTTTCAAAACTTTCTGAAGAAGATCCAACATTTAAAACTTGAATAGATCATGAAACAGGACAAACAATTATTGCAGGTATGGGAGAATTACACCTTGAAATTATTGTTGATAGACTAAGAAGAGAATTCTCAATACAAGCTAATGTTGGCGCACCACAAGTTTCTTATAGAGAAACAATTACAACTGCAGCTAAAGTTGAATCTAAATACATCAAACAATCAGGGGGGAGAGGTCAATATGGACACGTTTGAATTAACTTTGAACCACTTGAGATGGTTGAAGATGAAAATGGAGATATACAAACATTTGAATTCGTTGATAAAATTGTTGGTGGTAAGATTCCTAAAGAATACATCAACTCTATTAAACAAGGACTTGTTGAAGCTATGGAAGGTGGAATCCTTGCAGGATACCCACTAATCGGGCTTAAAGCAACTCTATTCGATGGATCTTACCATGATGTCGATTCATCTGAAATGGCTTATAAAATAGCAGCTTCTAAAGCTCTTAAAAAAGCTAAAGTAGATGCTAAAGCAGTTCTTCTTGAACCAATTATGGATATTGAAGTTACAACTCCATCAGATTACTTTGGAGATATAATGGGAGATATTTCTTCTAGAAGAGGAATGATTAAAGGGCAAGAAGAAAGAGGTAATGCACAGGTTATTAGAGCTGATGTTCCACTTTCAGAAATGTTTGGATACTCAACTGACCTTAGATCAATGTCTCAAGGTAGAGCAGTATACTCAATGCAATTCGGTAAATATGAAGCAGCACCTAAATCAGTTGCAGCCAAAGTTATTGAATCAAGAGGATTTGTCTTAGTTGCTGATGAAGACTAGTTAATAATTAATCAAAACTAAACTAAAATATGAAAATAGCCAGCAGGCTATTTTTTATATATTATAATTAAAGTAGAAAAGAAAAATAATGGAAAACAAAGACAAACTAAACATACAGCAAGCTGAAGAAAAAATAATTGATTATAGACCAGGATTTTTAACTAGAATATTTAAATTTAATACTGTAATCAAGAATTGATTTTTAAAATTATTAAGAAATATTTCCTTTGAAACAGCTTCAACAAATGATTCAATAAAAGATATTGAAAAAAATATTGCTAATCTATCTGGGACAATAAATGAAAAGTTAACAAATTTATCTACTACATTAAGTAATACAACTTCAGATTCAAATTTAAGAATTAAGAATCTTGAAAAAATATTTACTAATCCAAATAGTAAAGGTAAAGCATCAGAACAAGTTCTAGAACACATTTTGGAAAATGTTATGGGACCAGAAGGAAAACTTTGATCAAGACAGTCACAAGTAAATGTAGGCATAGTTGATGTAGCGATTGATTTGCCAACAATTGACAAAATAATTCCAATAGATTCAAAAATACCTTTTGATAATTATAAAAGATACATTAACTATTCAGAGAAAGATGATTTTGAGAATGCAAAATCTTCATTCAAATCTTTTAATTCTGATATGAAGAACTACATTAAAGATATTGCAAAAAAATATGTAGACAATGTTGTAGAGACTACAGATTATGGATTTATTTTTATTCCGTCTGAATCAATGTATTATGATTTGATTACAAAATCACAAGACGTATTAGACATTTCGAACAAAGCAAGAGTGTTCATTGTATCACCATCTAATATAATCCACTTAATTAACATTGTTGATAGTGCAACTAGAGATTTTGCGATTTCAGAAAATATAAATGAAGTTGTTAAAAAAGTTATGGATATCAGAGTTGAATTTAATAGATTTAACGAACGTTGAAACAAACACATTGATGTTATTAAAAAATTTAATAATGATATTGATTCTTCAATTAAAAACATAAATACTACTACAAATAAAATTGCCAATGGAACAAATACTCTTGAAGAGCTAAAAAAAATTGAATAAAACACATATTTATCTCCTATAATATATATAGGAGATAAATATGTGTGATAAAGAAAATTGCAACTGTAAAAAAGATGAATGTAATGATAAAGAAAATTGTAAAGACAAAGAGCAATGTAATAAATAGAAATGATGTTCTATTTTTTATTTAAAAGATATAATTATATTATGAGTAAAATAATATTAACAACAGGTGATATAACAAATAAAGAATATGAAATATTGGGATTAGCTGTAGGTAATGCTGTTCAAGCAAAGAACATATTTAAAGATATTGGTGCTGGTCTTAAAAGTATGGTTGGGGGGAAACTTGGTTCATATAAAAAACTATTAGCTGAAACAAGAAAAATTGTATTTGAAGAATTAAAACATAACGCAGATAAAATGGGAGCGGATGCAGTAATTTGAATAAGGCAAAGTACAAGTAGCATTATGCCTGGTGCTTCAGAGATTGCTGTAATAGGAACTGCAATTAAATTCAAATAGACTTAAGTCTATTTTTTTTATTAAGAGATATAATAAACATATGAAGATAGCAATAAAAATCTTATCAGACAACATTCCAGTTAATGAATGTAAAAATATAATTAACCAAGCACCAACTAGACAATGTCCAGTTAGAATAAAATACATTAAGAATAATACATTGTTTGGTTTTACTTCTGGATCTTCTGGACAAGCTAGGAAATCTATTAATTCACTATTAGTGAAATACTTTGATAAACAAATATCTTTTGAAATCGAAGCATTAGAAGAAGATGTTAAAGCTAAAGAGATAATAAAAGCAAGACATCATAAAAAGACACTTAAAGAAGCTGAAGCTGAAAAGTGAAGAACAAAAGCTAAAAAGAAAAACAAAAAGGTTGAAGCAATAGCTAGGGTAGTGGCACTTAAAGCAAAGAAATAGTTAGAGATATGAAGAAGAATTTTAGGGGAGCTACGAAAATAGTATGAAGTGATTTAATGAGTTCATTAAATAGAGGAACTATAAATATTCCTATGAGAATTAAACATAATAAAAAAGCATTTCCTAATACTAGGATAGAAATTAGAGCAATTAATAATGCTTGAAGATCACAAGATTACTTACATCTAATTTATGATGCTAGAAATTTAATAACTCCAGTTACTAAAGAGATAGCTGCATATAATAAAATGAAACTTCAAGATGAAGTATTAAAGAACTTTGTTCATTCTGTTAACTGATTAAAATTTAATGGATTTATATCTAAGGAATTAAGTGATAAAATAAACTTACTTAGACAAAGAGCCGATAAACTAGTTCATAATGTTTTAGGGGCAAAGAAGGTCACTAAAAAAGAAGCAGATTGATACATGTCTATCTTGAATGATTTAATTAATTCAATATTATAGGAATATAATTTAATTAAGTAGGAATAATTATTCAAAATAACCCAAATAATGAATCAACAAATAGTTAATTGTTAACAAAAACGACCAAATAAACTGACCCAGTAGAAGTGGACAACCAAGAAATCGGTTGTCTTTTTACTTTAGGAGGTAAAAAATAGAGAAACATTTATAAAAAATATGTTTTATTTTTGTCTAGTTAGATCTCAGTAAGTACCTCTGCCACCAATTTTTTCAAATTTCATATCTTTATTCCCGTGAACCTTTAAAAACTTCTGGTAATCACCAATGTGATTAGATGCCGATTTAAATGAACTAATAGTAGAACCACCATACTTAATAGACTTATTAA
>JAUXHI010000022.1 GCA_030621645.1 Mycoplasmataceae bacterium | reverse complement strand
AAATATCCTTTTATTTCCATATATAAAATTATAAAACAAAGCAACCTTATCGGTTGCTTTGTTTATGCTTTAGTCAATTTGTTTTTTTAACTCTGCAATTTTAAAATTAGATACTTTACCATCTATTGTTTCAGGGTCTCTTGCCCCTGTACCTATGTGTAAGTATTCAACATCTAAATCTTTAAATAAACTTATGTTTAATTTATTAATTCCTGCTCCTGGTATTACTGAATAATCAGCTGTTTTTATTATTTCTTTAATCTTTTCTAAACCAACTTCTGCTGTAGATTCTGTACCTGATGTTAATAAGTAATCAACATATCCATTAAGTTGTGCTGCAGCTTTTATATGATCTTCAACTTCATCAAATGCTCTATGAAATGTTAATCTTTTTTCATTCGCATGAACTATGTCAGCAATTACTTTTAATTGTTTAATATTAATTGTTTTATCTGGGTTAAGTGATCCAAAAACTATATTTTCAAAATCTCAATTTATTATTTCATTTAGTTTATCAACATGTTTTTGAAACATTTCATCATCATAAACAAATGTTTCTGATGTTTCTCTTAACATTACTGAAACATCAGCTTCAACAGCTTCATATTGTTCAATAACTGAAACGTCAGGTGTCAATCCTCCCTTAGCAAAATCTTTAACTAATTCAACACGATTTGTGTTACCGTCCAATTTCATTGCTTCTTCTATATTTGTTGTAATAATTTCTATTTTCATAATTTAATTATATGTTATTTATCCTTCTTATTAAATCTAAATAATAACATTGAGATTAAAATAGGCAATGTGTCATTAAAGACCATAGCAACTGCACCTAGTGCTGGAATTAATAATCCTGCTATCGACACAGATACAATAAATACTATTCATATAGAAGCAATTATGTTTCCATACTTAATTACATCAATAGTTCCTTTTGATATATCCATTGCTGTTAATAATAAACCAAGATTATTTTTGATTAATGTAACATCTGAAGAATCAATAGCTAAATCAGAACCATTAGCAACTGAGACACCTATCTGAGCTGTTTCTAATGCTATAGCATCATTAATACCATCACCCATGAATAAAACTTGTTCTCCAGAATCCTTAAGTTTTTGAACAACTTCTTTTTTTGAATCAGGCGTTTGATCTCAAAAGACATTATTAACATCTATTCCCAATTCATTTGCAACAAATTTTACAGAATGTTCATTGTCTCCTGAAACAATATATGTTTTTATATTTCTTTTTTTAAGTTCATTAACTGTCTTCTTAGCAGATTTTTTTATTTGATCTTTTAATTCAATAGTTCCAATTAACTTTTCTCCATCTGATAAATATGAGAATGTCGAACCAAACATTTTAGCTTTAATAACTTCTTCGCTATCTTCAATATCTGAATATGTGTTGTTCTTAATATATAATAATGAACCAAAGTAATATGTTTTATTATTAACTTCAGCCCTAACTCCAAATCCTGCTTCTTCAGTAGAATCTATATCTAATGGTTTTATTGATGAGTAGTAATCAGTAATAGCACTAGCTATTGGGTGAGTCGAAACTTTCTCCATAGAATAAACTAATGATTCTAAATCACTTGGTATTGAACTATTAATTACTTTTATTTCGCCATCAGTTAAAGTTTTTGTTTTATCAAATAAAATAGTTGTAATGTTTTTGTATCTTTCAAAAACATTTGGCTTATTAAATATAATCCCTCTTTTTGCAGCTACTGATGAAGCTATTAAACTAGAAGTTGGTGGTAACAATATAAAAGCCATTGGACAAGCAACAATTAAAGTTGTTATCAATACTTCTATACCTTTATTTCATCCTTGTATTGGTCCTCAAATTAATAGACCTGATAATGATGCTATAAGGATAAATGGTAAAACAAATTTAGATAACTTTTCAGATATAGAAGCTGGTTCAGATTTTTCTTCTCTAGTTTTTTGTAGTGAAGCAATTATTTGTGATATTGCTGAATTCTCAAAAGTGCTCATAACTTCAACATACACAGTTTGTCCCTGTGATACTGAACTACCATAAACTAATGAATCGATTATTTTATTAACAGGAATTGCTTCTCCAGTAAATGCTGATTCATCTACTGTAGTTATTCCTTTAACTATTTTTCCATCAACTGGAAACCTCATTCCATTTTTAACAATTACTATATCTCCAACTTTAAGATCTTTAGTATCTGCTTCTATTTCGTTGCCATCTTTTAATACTATTGCTTTCTTAACTGTAAGATTAACAATGCTATCTAAATCTTTATGAGATTTCTTATCAACAATATATGCAATGTAATAACCAATGTATACAATTCAAGTAATTTCAATTACTGCCTCAAACATACTTATTTCAAACAAACCTTTTACTCCATCAGTGAAATAACTAGGATTTACATAGAACACAATTAACATAGTTAATGAATAAGTATATGCAATTGCCACTGATAATGCTAAAAACAGAGAAAGACTTAACTTTTTGTTTTTTAAAGCATGAAATACAGGTTTAATGTAGTCTTTACCATATAGTAGTAAAGATGTTGTAGCAAATGAGAACATAGTTCATGGATTCATTAACCATTCAGGAATGATGCTTATCGCTCCTAAATGTCCTACAGTAACTCATAATGCAAAGAACATTAATGGAAGTCCTAATAACATTCTTGTTAATGTTATATTGCCTTCTCCATGTTCATTTTCTTCAGTTTGTTTTGTTGATTTTTTCTGAACATTACAAGAATTTACTTTTAAATTATTGTTTTTGCTATAAGAATTTTTTGAATATTTATTCATATAAGTTTATTATACCTTCAAAAAAGTGAACAGCCTCTGATTCAATATTAATTGATTAAAATAAACAACTCTTTCCGTCTTTCTATCTTTATCTAGAAAAACAAAACCAAATTGTTTCTTGTCCACTTGATACTTGAATTAGAACATTATTAATGATAATACCAATTGCAAGTTCTTTGCCTTTAAATATATATGTATCAAATAGAAAAAAATAATTAATTATTTTTTTGATTTCCTACTTATATTTGGATTTAATTACACTTTTAATAAAACCTTCAAACAAAGGATGCGGCCTCAAAGGATTAGCATTAAATTCTGGATGAGCTTGAAGACCTAAATAAAATTTTAGTTTTGGCATTTCACAAACTTCAACAAAATTTTCATCAGAACTGAAACCTGAAAAAACAAATTCTTCATCTTCAATTTGATCAACATATGTAGGATTAACTTCATATCTATGTCTATGTCTTTCATATGATTCTAATGATTCATCATAAAGTTTATATAATAGTGAATCAACTTTGTGAATAGTTCTTGATTCTCCAAGTCTTAATGTTCCACCAAGATTTTTATTTTCTTTAATAATATCTATTACAAAATTTCCTTTATTGGATATTTCACTTGATGTTGCGTTTTGAATTTTTTTGCGTTTTGCATGTGCTACTACCATTGCTTGAAAACCATAGCATATACCAAATGTTGGAATATCTTTTCTAAATGCATAATCTGCAACATATACTTTCCCTTCAAATCCTCTTTTACCAAAACCAGGAAGAATCACAATTCCATCATGGCTTTTTTTAATTTTTTTACCTACATTACTTTTGATAATATCATCAGAGAGAATTCAATCAAAATTGATATTTACTTTATTATAAGTACAAGAAATTTTCAATGCTTCTATAATTGATTTATATGCATCAATATAATCAACATATTTTCCAACCATAGCAATATTTATAGTTTTTTCTTTTTTTTCCATTAATAAATTAACAAAATTTTCTCATCTTTCAAATTCTATAGGTTTATTTCTAATTTTAAAAAATTTTAAAATAGTTTCAGATAAATTAATTGAATTCAAATACATTGGAATTTCATAAATATTTGCAAAATCATGAACTGAAATGCACATATTTTTTTCTAAAATACTTTTTTCTGCTATTTTTGTAAAAATATTTTGTGGTAATTTATCTTTTGATCTTAAAAAAAGCATATCTGCATAAATGCCATATTTTTGAAGTTCCAAAAGAGAGTGCTGTGTAGGTTTGGTTTTATGTTCTAATGAAGTATGCAAATAAGGAACAAATGTAGTATGAATAAGCATTGATGAAGATTTGTTTTTTCTTATAAATTCTGCTAATGCAAGAATAAATGGTTGTGATTCAATATCACCAATAGTTCCTCCAATTTCAGTAATTACAAAATCTGCTTTTGAATTTTTTCCAGCTAAAATAATTTTTTCTTTAATCTTATTTGTAACATGAGGAGTTATTTGAATTGTTTTACCCATATACTTCCCATTTCTTTCTTCACTAAATAATTGAGACAAAATTTTTCCTTGAGTTCAATTAGAATCTTGTGTAGTTTTAATATCTGTAAATCTTTCATAATATCCTAAATCTAAATCAGTTTCTGTTCCATCATTAGTGACAAATATTTCACCATGTTGATAAGGATTAATAGTGCCAGGATCAGAATTAAAATAAGGATCCATTTTTTGAATAAATACTTTATAACCTTTAAATTTTAAAAGATTACCTATTGATGCAGTAAAAACCCCTTTGCCTAAACCAGACAAAACACCACCAGTTATAAAAATATAGCGAGTTTTTTTATTTTTCATATATTTTTTATTTTAGCATATAGTGGTTATCTTAAAAAATATTTAATCAATTTATTTGATAAACCTTAGAGGACAATGCTATGACATCTCCTATCTTTTTACTGGGGCAGTTTATAAAGATGTGCCCTCTCTCCTTCGCCCCTTAAGATAAAACCTACTTCCTAGTAGGTCTCCACAATAGGCTTGATGCTGTTGAAGAGTCTTAACGGCTTATTTAATTTTGTCTGAAGGACTTGAAATATTTAAATTAAAGAATTTAATAATTTGCTTTCTTTCAATATCTCCTTTTGTTGTTTTTGGCTTTTAATGATTGTTTTGGATTCTATATCTTTTAAACATATTAAAAATATTCTTTCAACTTATAATGTTAAAAATACATTATAACTTTCTATTGTTTTAATCTCACCTTTTGCATCTGTCATGGGTCTTCCAATTAAATGTACTCTATTCATGTTTACTTCCCTTTTCAAATTTTACCAATATATTTTTTTGGATGTATTGTGTCCCTGACTCTAATACATTTGTTTCAAAAATTTCTATTATCCCATATGATGGAATACTTCCATCTCTTGGATTAGTTGTTGATCCTGGATTAAATCTAAGAATACCATTTCTTGTTTCACTAGCTTTAACATGATCATGCCCGTGAATGATTATATCAACATCATTGTCTTTTGCATAATTAAAAAGTTTATCAAAGTCTATCTTCTTAAATAAGCTTCCAAATTTATGTCCATGAACTAAAAAGAATTTTTTACCAGAAAAATCAAAAATGCTCTCATTTGGATAATCATTTGGATAATCTGAATTTCCAGAAATAACATAATCAAATGATTTAAGTGTTGAATTATCTTTCATTTGCAAGTCCCCAGCAAATATTTTCAAATCTACATTCTTTTCTTGTTCTAAGATTTTATTCAATATTTTAATGTCGCCATGTACATCAGATATAACTAGTATTTTTTTCATAGTATCTATATATTCCTTATGAAGAAATTATATATAATTTAGTTATATGAAAGAAAGATTTAACAAAATAAGAAAAGTAATATCAGAAATTATTGATGTTAATGTACCTGGTTTTAAAATAACTTCAGCACTATATCTACTATTTATATTATCATTAATAATTCTGATATTACTTCCATTTGCAATGCCTGACAGTAAGGATCCATTTATAATGTGATTAAAACAGCAAGAGGATATGTTCCTATGAATATTTCTTGCAGACCTTATTATTAAAATTGCTACAACTGATATTAGGCAACCAAAACTAATAAAGAAATATGGTCATTGAGCATACATTCTCCCAACCTCTTGATGAACAGCACTTGATGGAATAGTGTTCCTTGCGTGAATACCTGGACTACAATTCTTTATATTATTTAAAGCATTAACTTTGATAAAAATTGTAAAACTATTCCCTAGAGTTAATAATGCACTAGCCTTTATTGTAAAAGGTTTATTAAGAGAGAGACGTGGAATACTTACAATCTTAATTATCTTATCCTTAATTATTGTTGTTGGTGGGTTTATGTTCTTTACATTAGAATTATCTGTTAACCCAGATGTAAATAATATATGAGACGCATTGTGATTCTCATTTATATCTGCAACAACTATTGGTTATGGAGATATTACACCTGTAACTGCTGGTGGTAGAATTATTGCTATGGTATTCTCTGTTGTTGGTATTATTAATATTGCCATCCTATCTGGTGTTGCCATCTTTGGTATTCAAACTGAAGCTAGAACACAACGTCTGAAAATACAAAAAGCTGGTTTCCAAAATGACCCAACATTCAAAACTGCAGAATTTGACTTCTGACTTAAGAATCAAATTAATGATAAAATTAAATCTCAATTTGATGACAATGTTAAAAAAGTTAAAAAAGCCCCTTCTAAGAAAAAGAAAGAAAAAGTTTCAACACTTACTTCAAAAATATAATAAAAAATATGACTTACATAAATATGCTTTGTCATATTATTGAATTCGTTTATAACGGATTCTTTTTTTATAGATTTTTATTATATTTAAGTGAATCTTTAATTGATTGTGGAGTTATATCTTTAATTTCTTTTCCAAAAATCTTTTTAATAACTAAAGGAGTTGCTTTTGTAGTTTTGTCAAAGAATACAACTTCTCCATCTTTAACACCAATAATTTTATCAGCATATTTTAATGCTAAATCAATGTGATGTAAGTTAACAAGTACTGTAATTCCCTCAACTTTATTAATTCTGTGGAATGTGTTCATAACCGCTTCTTGATTTACCACATCAAGAGCTGATACAGGCTCATCAGCAAGGATTAACTTTGGATTTGAAACAAGTGCTCTTGCAAGCGCAACTCTTTGTTGTTGTCCCCCAGAAAGGTTTTTAACCTTCTCAAACATTAGAGACTCAAGTTTAACAAGTGCTAATGCATCATATATTTTCTTTTTGTTTACGGGTAATATAATTCCTGTCAATTTCTCAAATTTAGATAGTTTATTCTCTAAACCAGATTTAACATTGTCATAAACTAATAAACCCTCAATAACGTTCTTATGTTGGAAGACAAATCCAATTTGTCTTCTAAGGCTAAGAATATATTTTCTTTTTGAATTAGAAGAAATAAATGTGTCTCCTAAAGAAATTTTACCTTTAGAAATTTTATACATTGCTGCAATGGTATTAAGTATTGAAGTTTTGCCTGAACCAGAATTACCAATCAAGGCAATAAACTCTCCATGCTTAACAGTGAAGTTAATATCTCTCAAAGCCCTAAATCCATTTGGATAAATTAGTGTCACCTTTTCGAATTTAAGATCACCAGAGATACTTTTTTCTTTATTGCCATTTGTTTTTTTTAATGGTTTTTTATTACTTAATTTGTTTTGTATTGAATATTCAACATTGAATATTGTTTTAATTCTTTTTTGGTTTAAATTTTTAAAAAATGTTTTTATATCATTCATAATTATTTCCCTTTATACTTTCTTATTAAGTTTTTGTTAGTTTTTAGATAAGTTTTTATTTGATC
>JAUXHI010000033.1 GCA_030621645.1 Mycoplasmataceae bacterium | reverse complement strand
TTGATGCAAAAGCCCAGGAAATGCTTAAAAATGGTTGCAAAGGATATATTCTCAAACCATATAGTGTAATTGATTTTTCCCATAAACTAAGAGAAATTTTAGCGTTGTAAGTTTGAACTTTTACAAAAAATTATAAAATGAAAAATATTATTTTAAAAATAAAAAGTTTCTTTAAAAAAATAGTTGAAGATCTTGATTCAAAAACAAATCCTAGGACAGGAAATATATTATATAAAGTGTTCAGAAACATATCATTTATTTTGATATTTGTCGGAATACCATCAATAAATATAGGATTTGGTATATGGGCATCTGGGCCATTCCCTGGCGCAGGTGGTTACAATACGTTACCAATGACTATTATTGGGTGAACATTTTTCCCAATTTTATTTACATCATTGATAAGTTGATTTTGATTTAAAAAATTTAAAGAAGAACAATCTATATAAAATAGATTGATAACATACAACAAAACAAATGACTTTATAATAAGTAATAAACTTATTAGGAAAGAAAAATAAATAAATGACAACAAAAACTACTGAAAGAAACAGAGTTAAAAAAGGACAAATTAAAGAGTTCTTCGGAAAATTATCTAGAGGATTAATGTTGCCTATAGCAATATTACCTATAGCTGGATTATTTCTTGGAGTAGGTGCTGGAATAGAAAACATCATGTCACAAAATGGTGTAGCTAAAACAGCTGGAGCTATGGTCCCTTTTCAAATAATGAAAATGATTGGTGATGTTATTTTTGGTAACTTACCAGCATTGTTTGCAATCGGTATTGCAATAGCATTCACCGAAGATGCGGGGGTAGCAGCATTAGCTGCATTTGTTGGTTGAATTGTATTCAACATGACCCAAAATTCTCTTATATGAGAATATGGTAATGTTCAATTTGACTTCTTAAACAAAGCAGGAGATGTTGTTTCGGTGTCTGGTGCAGACATTGGTATTAATGACGAATATCTAAGGCATTTTGACTTATCTAGTAAATTTGAAGATGAATGACTAGGTAAAGCAATTGCAGAATACAACAAAGGACAACTAGAAGCTGATTATCTTGTACCTGAGAATTTCATTGAGATTATAAAAGTCCAAGATAGCTTTGGAGCATTGTGATACTACGGAACAGTTCCAAACTCTGTAATTGCTACTAACGTTGGAGTTAGATCAATGCAAACATCTGTGTTTGGAGGTATTGCTATAGGATTGCTAGTTGCATTCTTATATAATAAATTCCATACTTTCCAAATGCCTAGAGTACTAGGGTTCTTCTCTGGAACAAAATTTGTTCCAATTATTACACTTATAGTAACGCCTATTTTAGGAATGTTCTTCCTAATGTTATGACCAATAGTTGGTATTGGACTTGACTCACTGGGTCAAGGATTAGCGAAAGCACCTGCAGAACTAGATACACTAGCATTTGGTTTTATGGAAAGAATCCTAATCCCATTTGGTTTACACCATGCGTTCTATACACCACTATGATATTCAACAGTTGGTGGAGAATTCCTAGTTGACGGAATAGTAACAGCTGTTGGTAACCAAGGAATTTGATTCGAAATAATTAATCAAGGCCTTAACTTTGGAGATATAATGAGTGCAGAAGTTGAAAACGGCTTCCATGTATTTGAACAAGGTGGCAAGGTATTTCAATTAACTGAAGGAGTTAATCCTGGATCATATATGCAAGGTAAGTTCCCATTCATGTTGTTTGGGCTTCCTGCAGCTGGAGCAGCTATGATAATGGCTGCTAAGAAAGAAAACAGACAAATGGCAGCATCTATTATTGGTGCAGCAGCTCTGACATCATTCTTAACTGGTATTACTGAACCAATTGAATTTACATTCTTATTCTTAGCACCATGACTATTCTTCGGATTCCATGCAGTTCTGTGTGCCATCTCATTCTGAGTAATGGCACTTGCCGGAGCACACATTGGTATGACTTTCTCAGGAGGAATGTTCGATTTAATTTTATTCGGACTAATTCCTGATATCGCTGGTAATGGAACAAATCACTGAAATGTTTACTGACTTGGAGCAATCTATATTCCAGTTTACTACTTTGGGTTCTATTATGCAATCACAAAATTTGGTATTGCAACACCAGGTAGAGTTGAAGGTGAAATTTCCCTTAAATCTAAAAAAGATTACCAAGAGAAAGTTGCTTAATAGCACAACAAACAATCCGAAAGGATTGTTTTTGTATTATAATTATAATGTTATGAAATATGGAACAGATGAAAGAGTCACTGAGATTTTAAAAAACTTAGGTGGCCTTAAAAATTTAAAATCAGTTGATGCATGTATCACAAGACTTAGATTAACAGTATTTGATAGATCTAAAGTTAATGACCAAGGATTAATGGCTATGGGAGCAAGTGGAATCGTTGGTTCTAGTGAAGTAATGCAAGTAATTTTTGGAGCAGAAGCTGATATTTTAAAAACTAAAATCAATAAACTAAGAAAAGGTAATAGCTAATATGGCTATTTTTTATGAAACTTTTCAAAGCACTTTTTTCAGTAGTATAATTAAAACATTATGTCTGTAACAAAAATGAAGAAACATGAAGCAGCGAGAGGGAAATACTACTTAGGTAGTGTTTTTAAAGTAATAATGAAAGTAGCATGACCAGTTATGCTACTTGCTGCTTTTTCTGCTCTTTATACATTAACAGATTCAATAATGTCATCTAATCTAGTTGAATATGATAATGGACTAACACCATCTTACATGATTGGGTTTGTTACTCCAGTATTAAATGTAATGTTTGCTTTAATATCCATGTTCTTTGTTGGCGGTGGAATTATTTATACTAAATCATTATCAAAGAATGATTATGATTCAGTAAATAAGGCAATAGGACAACAAATGTTAATGACGGTATTCTACTGTGGAATAGCCGTAGCAATAATGATGCCTGCATCAGAAGCATATCTTGATATGATTTTAAGGATGAGACCTGATGAAATGACTGTAGAGATGGCTAATGATGCTCGTTGATATATGATTATTGTTGCTATAGCAGTTACATTTCTTGGTCTTAATGAAGCTTATATTAGAGCATTAAGATCAGAAGGAAAAGGTCCAATTACTATTGTGGTTAAAACTTTTGCTGTATCATTAAACTTAGCCTTAAACTGAGTATTTATGGGAGTTATGGATCTTGGTTATAAAGGTGCAGGTTTAGCGACATTAACTTCTACTGCATTCGTTTTTGTAATTACATTTATTTTAATAAAAATAATGTATAAAAAAGAATACATTTCATTAAATTTAAAGTTAGCACACTTTAAACCTGATAGATTAATGATGAAGTTAATAGCTATATTTGGTGTTACTGCTGTTGTTAGAAGGTTAGTGTCATCTTATATGGCAATAATGTTCTCAACCTTAGTAACAACCTTAAATGGAGAAGGCTGGAGAGAAATTCTGACAGTAGGTAGTCAATCAATAGAATTTGTCTCGGTATTTGCCCTTGGGCTAGGGCAAGCAATAGGAATGTTAGTTGCTTATTGACATTCTGTCAATAAGATGAAGAACATTAAAGAAGCTATTTATTATGGAATGAGTTTGACTTTCATTATACAAATAGTCTTCAGTGCATTATTAATGGGAACAAGTAAACAAATCTTTGAATTATTTAATATCTCACACCTATTATCTGCAGATCATTATAAAGCATACTATATTATAGTGTCGGGAATGTTCTTATCATCACTAATATTATTAATGCCTTATGTCTATGCATCATTAAAACAGATTAAGAGAGGGTTCTTACATGTTGGATTAGTATTTGTAGTTTATAACATAGTAATGCTTTCAATGTATTTCGGTGTTTATGTCCCAACAGGGAATAATATATTTGTATTCATGTCATTTCCAATAGCATTTGCATTCTGTTTCTTAGTAACAGTGCCTACAATGTTAAAAGAAATAAATGAATTAAAAAATAATAAAATAACAGGAGAAAATCCTGATTTTGATAAAGAAGTTGAAATGCTTTAAATTAATAAAAAGTTTATCAATTTTTCAATTTTGTCATTTATCTAAATTATCAAAAATAATTTCTGCGAATTCACATGATGAAACAATTGAGGGTTTACCAAAAGTAGTTCTTTTATATTAT
>JAUXHI010000036.1 GCA_030621645.1 Mycoplasmataceae bacterium | reverse complement strand
TTGATGCAGCATTAAATATTTGTATATCTGTATATTCATGAAGAATAGCAATTAGAATAGAACAACCAATACCT
Organism: Mycoplasmataceae bacterium; assembly: GCA_030621645.1. Taxonomy (GTDB): domain Bacteria; phylum Bacillota_I; class Bacilli_A; order Mycoplasmatales; family Hepatoplasmataceae; genus JAUXHI01. Next base: position 2,907 of record JAUXHI010000036.1, on the reverse strand, counting down.
TTAAATATATCTATTAGCATTACAAAGGTACCAATCTTTTTACCAAATGTTCTAAAGGCATTTGTTCCACCATAATTACCAGAACCAAATTTACCCAAGTCATTTTTTAGAAACCTTGAGTAAATTTGGGCACCATTAATAGAACCTATTAGATAAGCGAAAATGGAAAGAATTAATGTTCCTACATATATTTGTCAACTTGACCACTCAGGTATGTTAAGATTAATCATAATATTTTTCGTCTTTTATATTATACTTATATAATTAAGATAGTGTGACATATAAAAAAATTATTTTTACAATAGATATAGATGCATTTTTTGCCCAAGTAGAGGAATTAAAAAATCCTTCTTTAAAAAATAAACCTGTAGTTATTGGTAAGAAACTTAATAACAAAGGAATAATTAGTACTTGTAATTACAAAGCTAGGAAATATGGTATCCATAGTGGGATGCCTTTTTACAAAGCGACAGTCCTTTGTCCTAATCTTATATTTATAGAACCTACCTTCTCTGAATATCAAGAATATTCAGAGAAGGTATTTGTTATATGTTCTCAAATGTCAAGAGAAATAGAACCAGCTTCAATAGATGAAGCTTATTTAGATGTTACTAATAAGATTATTAATAACAGATATATTGATTATGCAAAAAAAATACAAGATAAAATACTTAAAGAAGTTGGTTTAACAATATCAATAGGTATTTCAAGCAATAAAGAATTATCAAAAATGGCTTCAGGGATGAAGAAACCTTTTGGGGTAGACACTTTATTCCCAGAAGAAATTTCTACTAAGTTATGACCTTTACCAATAAGAAGGCTATATTTTGTAGGTAATTCAACTGAAAAGGTAATGAATGACCTAAATATAGTAACTATTGGTGATTTAGCTAATATTCCGTTTGATTCTAAAAGATATGAAGAAGTTAAGCAAGTATTAGGTAAAAGAATGAGTTATCTTTATAATATTGCTAATGGTAATGGATCACATGAATTAGATACATCACATAAAGATAACAAATCAGTTAGCTATGCTAAAACATATTCAGTCGATATGTTTAATTATGATGATGTCAAGAGTGCGTTATCAGAAATAGTAGAGGAAGTAACATGAAGAGCCAAATATAGAAGATTAGCTGGTAAAACCATTACTTTCACTACTAAAGATGCTGGGCCGTTCAATAGTAATACTAAATCATTAACATTTAATAAATATTCAAATGATTTTGAGTATATATGAAGTCAGGTAGCTAAGTTATTAGAAAAATGATGAACAGATGGTAAGAAAGTAAGGTTTTTATCAATAGCTTTAAGTAATTTGGTTGATGAAAACTTTATTCGTGAACAAATTACTATTGAAGACCTAAGTAATATCAATAATGATCTTAATATTGAAAGAAATGAGATTATTGATGATTTAAACATAAAAATGGGTTATGAAGCCTTTGTTATTGGTGAAGACTACAAAAATGTTAAAAAATTCAAGGATAAACGGATAATAAGTAGAAGAAATGTTAAATTTAACACTTGAAGTAACAAAAGAAAGAAATAATGAGATAACACATATATATTATGAAAAGAAATAAGATTTCAAGAGAAGATTTATCTCAACTTGAAGAAGAATTAAATCAAAGAAACAGAGAAAATAGAAAATACCAATATCTTGGTTATTTACTTGCAATTATTATTGGAGTCATTGTAGTTGTTCTTTCAGTAACTGTTTAAAAGGCGAAATAGCTCTTTGTCTAATTTTGATTTCAAATTCTTTGTTTTACATCATTTATAGTAAATATATAATTGTTTAATTGAACCTTCAGAAAAAGATTTTAAAAATGTTTTTACGAAGACAATTGACAGTTCATATAAAATTGAAAACCAAAATTGTTATGTAATTAATCCAAACACTTATATAGTGGAAGAAAACCAAAATAGAGATAAAGAGAAAGCAGATGAACAGGAGATAGTTTTTGAAGATAATGAACCCGAAAGGTAACATTCACTTTTCTTAAAATAGCAAATTTATTCCTTTTTTGGATGACCTTTATTTTTTCCGCAGCAAAACCCACTTTTACTTTTAAGAGTGTCAATTTCTCCCTCATTGAATTTTCTATTTCAAAAAATATACTTTAGCTTACAGAATTCATCAACTTCTTGTCAGTTAATTTTTTGTTTATTAGTTCAAGTTCCAATTTTGTGGAACTTTCTCCATTTTTATATTCAATTTCTTTTGATAAATGCTTACCCATTCCCCCAAGAGAAAATACCAATATCTTGGTTATTTACTTGTAATTATTGTTGGGAACATTGGAACTATGATTACTGTAGGTAAAAAAATTAAAAAAAGTTTGTTTTTTTTTTTTTTTTATATAATATAATTTATGGATACTAAAAATATAGATACTAAAGATAATAAAAAAAATTACAAGTGAAAGCAAAAGTGAAATAAATATATTTTAGGTTTAGGAACAGCAACAGCACTAACGGCTGCAATATTAATGCCTTTATTAATTTTCTTACCTAAAACTAGCCTAGAAGATCTAGGAATAACTGGTTTACAAGCAACATCAGTAGGAGATTCAGATGATGGTAAACATTTAGACTATGAATTTAAATTCACTGCTAATGAGATTGAAAATGATGAATATACATTTATTTATGATTTCAGAAAAGAAGAAGTTAAAAATGAATCAGAAGAAATTAATTGAAGAGATGTAAAATCAGAACATGAATCATCATCAGCTGATGAAGAAAATGTTCCTGTTGTCAATTATATCATTTCTAGAGAGAATTTTGTTTTAGAAGAAACATATGTCTTCTTAGTTTCATACTACAACAGCAAAGAAGAAACACCAGTTGATGATGACTTAAAAATTAGTGAAGAGAAATTTTCTGTAAGACCGTCAGAAA
>JAUXHI010000007.1 GCA_030621645.1 Mycoplasmataceae bacterium | reverse complement strand
CAAAAGAATCTATGTGGCCCACTAAGACTTTTGTTTTAGATGAAACATTTTTAAGAAAATACTGTTTCATTCTTTTTTGTAAGTCTTTTGCTTTACCAACATAGATTACATTATTGTTTTTATCTTTTCAAAGATAAACTCCAAATGTGTTTGGAACTTGATTTAAATCTAATTTTTTCATTACTTATATTTTTCTAATTTTTTTAAGGCATTTACCTGTTACTGATTTAGAATTACCAGCTACTTGTTCTGGTGTTCCTGTCGCAACAACAGCCCCACCCTCATTTCCGCCTTCAGGACCTAAATCAATAATATGATCTGCCTGTTTAATAACATCAAGGTTGTGTTCAATAATAATCATTGAATCACCATTATCTACAATTCTGTTTAAAATTGATAATAGATGTTTTATATCATATGAATGTAAGCCTGTAGTTGGTTCATCTAATATGAATAATGTTCTTCCTGTTGCTTTCTTCTGTAAGTGATAAGCAAGCTTAACTCTTTGACTCTCTCCTCCTGATAATGTAGTTGATGGATGTCCAAGTATTATATATCCTAACCCTACTTTTTGAAGTAAGCCTAATTTGTTGTGAAGCAAAGGAACATTCTCAAAGAATTTAGTTGCTTCATCAATAGTCATTTGTAAAACTTGATATATTGTTTTATCTTTATATTTAACTAATAAAGTTTCATCATTATATCTTTTACCCTTACACTCCTCACATTGAATAAATACATCAGGCAAGAAATGCATTGATACTTTAATAACTCCTGCACCCTCACATTTTTCACATCTTCCGCCTTTAACATTGAATGAGAATCTACCTTTATTATATCCTCTTATTTTTGCTCCTTTTGTTGCAGCAAATAAATCTCTTATATCATCCATTGCTTTTGTATAAGTTGCAGGATTTGATCTAGGGGTTTTTCCAATTGGTGATTGATCTATTTGAATTACTTTATCTAGATTAACTACTCCACCAATTGAATCATGTTCTCCTACTTCTAAGAAGTTTCCTCTTCTAGTAAGTTTGTTGTGAACTCCTTTATAAAGAATTTCATTAACTAATGTTGATTTACCAGAACCAGAAACACCTGTTACCATAACCATTTGATTTAATGGGAACGAAACATCAAGATTCTTAAGATTGTTCTCTCTTGCTCCTTTAATGATTATTTTATTACCAGTATGCTTTCTTCTATGTCTTGGTATTTCTATATATTCTCTTCCAGACATGAACTTTCCTGTTCAAGTATTTGATTTTGCAACTTGAGATGGATTCCCTTGTGCATCAACTGTTCCGCCATTATCTCCAGCTAAAGGACCAATGTTAATAATGTGATCAGATTCAAACATTGTTTCTTCATCATGTTCAACAACTATAACTGAGTTACCTAAATCTCTAATTGCTTTTAGAGATTTTATTAATCTCATGTTATCTCTTTGGTGTAAACCAATTGATGGTTCATCAAGAACATAAAGAACACCAGATAATTTAGAACCTAATTGAGATGCTAATCTGATTCTTTGTGATTCTCCACCTGATAATGTATGAGCAACTCTATCTAATGTAAGATATTTTAATCCAACATTAAGTAAGAAATCAAATCTACTTATTATTTCATCTATAACAAGAGACGTAATTTCTTGTTCTTGTTTTGATAAATTAACTGAAAGAATTCAATTGTATGCTTCTTCAATTGACATCTTTGTTAAATCAGCAATATTAATATTATTTATTTTTACTGATAAAGCTTCTGGATTCAGTCTAGTTCCATCACAAACTTTACAATGTTGTTCAAGCAAGAACTGTGAATAGAACTTCTTAGCTGAATCTGATGGACTATTTAAATATCTTCTTAAGATTTTTTTACCAATACCTTCGATAGTGTCATAAATCTCAATTGGATTACCTTTAAGAAAAGTAATATATTTAATTTTTGTATCTCCAGAACCTTCCATCATTATTTTGATTTCTTTTTTAGTAAAATCTTCAACATTTTTAATTGGATCTATTTTGTAATGTCTCATTAATGCTTCTAATTGAATAAAATCTACTCCTCCAACTTTTTTAAAGAATTTAATACCTCCAGTGAATAGAGTTTCTCCTTCTTCAATAAGAGCTTCTCAAGATGCTGACTTTGTAACACCTAATCCATTACAAACTGGACAGGCCCCAACTGGTGAGTTGAATGAAAATAGCCTTGGTTCAATTTCTTTAATTGAGAAATCACCATGAGGACATGAAAGTCTAAGTGAAAACACTTTTTCATTTTTACCATCATGAATTGCAATAACTCCATTTGCATAATCTGAAGCTGTTTGAATAGCTTCAAACAACCTTGATTTGATTTCTTTAATAACTTGGATTCTATCAACAACTATACTAATAGAATGTTTTTTGTTTTTATCTAATTTGATTTCTTCATCAAGTCTATGAACATCTCCATTAATAAGAACTCTCACAAAACCTTTTTCTTTAAGTTTTTTTAACAAATCTTTATGAGTTCCTTTTTCTAAAGTTATTACTGGTGCTAAAACTTTAACTGTTTGACCATCAAATTCTTTTAATAATTCTTTTGTAACATCAGTTATTGTTCTTGCAGTAATTTCAATTCCATGTGTAGGACAATATGACTTACCTATTCTTCCAAAGAGCAATCTATAGAAATCATATATCTCTGTAATTGTTCCAACGGTAGATCTTGGATTTGAAGAAGTTGTTTTTTGATCAATGGCAATTGCAGGAGATAACCCTTCAATAGATTGAACATCTGGTTTCTTAGTTCCGCCAAGGAATTGTTTTGCATAATTAGAAAGCGAATCAATGTATCTTCTGTTTCCTTCATTATAGAGAATGTCAAAAGCTAATGTTGATTTTCCAGATCCTGAAACACCAGTGATTACTACTAGTTTATTTTTAGGAATTGTAACTTCAACATTTTTAAGATTGTGTTCATTCGCTCCTTTTATTCTGATGAATTTTTTTGTATCTATCATAATCTATTTCTCCAATTCTATAATCAAGTCTCTCAACTTAATTGCTTTTTCAAATTCATAATTTCTAGCTGCAAGTTCCATTTCTTCTTTTAGAAGTTTAATTTTATCTTTTCTTTGAAGTTTAGAAAGTTTTAATTGTTGTGCATCGGCAAGTTCATGAATTAATGGTTCAGGTATTGCTTTAACAATTGATACTGGTGTGATTCTATTCTTTTCATTAAACTTTTCCTGAATTGATCTACGTCTGTCTGTTTCAGCAATTGCTTCTTTCATTGACTTAGTAACTTTTGAACCATAGAAGATTGCTTTACCGTGTACATTTCTAGCTACTCTACCTACCATTTGTATTAATGATGTCTTATTTCTCAAGAAACCTTCTACATCAGCATCAAAAATGGCCATTAATGATACTTCAGGTAAATCTAATCCTTCTCTAAGAAGATTAATACCTACTACTGCATCATAAAAACCTATTCTTAGTTTTCTGAGAACTTCATCTCTTTCAAATGTTTTTAATTCATAGTGAAGATATGCAACAGATAAGTTTTTATCTTTATAATGATCTGCAATATCTTCTGCTAGTTTTCTTGAAACAGTATTTATTAATACTCTTTCATTTTTCATTTTTCTTTTTATTATTTCATCATATAAATCATTAATCTGATTTTCTGAATCTCTCACTTCAATTATAGGATCTAATAAACCTGTAGGTCTGATAATTTGTTCAACAACTTTGTTATGAACTTTTTCTAACTCATAAGGTCCTGGAGTTGCAGAAACATAAATAGTTTTATTTACTTTCCTAACAAACTCTTCAAACTTAAGTGGTCTATTATCCATTGCTGATGGTAATCTAAAACCATAATCAACAAGATTTTTCTTTCTTGATCTATCACCAGCATACATTCCATTTAATTGAGGAACTGTCATATGTGATTCATCAAGTATTAAAAGAAAATCTTTTGGAAAGTAATCAAGTAATGTGAATGGTGGTTCGCCAGTTTTTCTAAAATCATCAAAATATAATGAATAGTTTTCTATTCCATTAGTTGTTCCAGTTTCTTGTAGTTGTTCTATATCAAAGTTAGTTCTTGCTTCTAATCTTTGAGCTTCTAAATCTTTTCCTTCTGAATTAAGTTCAATGATACGTTTTTTAAGATCAATTTTTATTTGTTCAATAGCCTTTTGTATTTTGTATTCTGAAACAACATTGGCTGATGCTGGATAAAGAACATATGATTGATATCTTTTGTAAACTTCTTTTGTCATTGAATCAATTTCAATAATTCCTTCTATTTCATCTCCGAATAGTTCTATTCTAATGTGGAAGAATGATGTTCATGAAGGTGATACTTCAATAACATCGCCTTTAACTGTAAAAGTTCCAGGAGAAAGAGATAGTTCTCTCTTATAACCCATTTCAACTAACTTAGTCAATAGATCATCTCTATCTATTTTTTCATTAACTCTTACATCATAATGAAACTTAACATATTCTTTGGGATCTCTGTGCCCATAGATTGCTGCAACTGATGCAACAACAATTACATCTCCTCTACTTGTTAGTGAAGAAAGAGCTGAGTTTCTCATCATTTCAATTTCTCAGTTCTGTTGTGATTGTTTTTCTATATATGTTTGTGTTGTTGCAATGAATGCTTCTGGTCTATAGTAATCAAAGTTTGAAATATAGTATTCTACTCTGTTATCAGGGAAGAACTTTTTAAACTCATAGTAAAGTTGCCCAGCTAATGATTTGTTATGTGCAATAACTAGCGTAGGTTTTTTATTCATTTCGATTACATTTGCTATAGTAAAAGTCTTGCCTGTTCCTGTGGCACCCAAAAGGACTGTATCCTTCTCTGTTTTCAGAGAAGTTAATAATTTTTTGGTGGCTTTGGATTGTTCAGGAGACATCTTATAGTCTGATCTAAGTTTGAACTGTTCCATATACCTATATTATAAAACAAAAAAAGACTTGTGAAGTCTTAGTTTTTGTTCAACATTATTGATGACAATGCAAAGAATATAGCTGTATCAGTTCTTAAAATGTTCTTACCAATTGATACTATATTTCAACCTTTTGATTCTGAAAATTCTATTTCATCTTTAGTGATTCCACCTTCAGGACCTATTATGATATATATGTTTTCATATTGGTTTAGATTAGTTAAGTAATCTCTTATATAATGTTTCTCTTCATCTTCATATAACACCAATACTAAATCAAAAGAACCTGGCCCAACTTCATTTAGATTTGAAATGTATTTAATTATAGGAAGTTCATCTCTTCCTGTTTGCTCAGCAGCTTCACGAATTATTTTATTATATCTTTCTTCTCTTGATTCAAACTCAAATGCTTTAATAACAGATCTTTTTGAATCTCAAAGTAATATTTCATCAACATCTAACTCAGTGACCTTTTGTAATATCATTGATATCTTTTGGTTCTTTGGAATGCCTTGAACTAAAATAGTTTTAGGTCCCTTTTTTGGTTTAATTTTGTCATAAGCTTTAACAATAACTTTTTCTCCATCAAAATTACCAATGATTTTTAATCCACCATAAACGATTTCAATGTCTTCATTAGGAGTTATTCTTAAAGCTCTTGATATTTGATAAAAACAATCATCCGTTAAGATGATTTGTTCTGTTGGATTATCTTGATTATTAGTAATAAAGAATCTATGCATTATTTAAATACTCTTTTGTATATTCCATCTACTTTACTTAAGAAGTAATCTATGTCAAATGCTTCAATAATTTCTTCTTCAGTAAGTTTATTCATAATTTCTTTACTTTCAGTTAATAAAGATCAGAATGTTGAATCAGTATTTCATGATTCCATAGCAATTGCTTGAACTAAGTCATAAGCATCTTCTCTACTTAAACCTTTTTCAATTAGTTTTGTTAGAACTCTTTGAGAGAATACAACACCTTTTGTTAAATTAATGTTTTCAAGCATTCTATTTTTGTTCACTATTAAATTAGCAAGAACATTTGTATATCTTGTTAACATGTAATCTATTAATGTTGTAGCATCAGGTAAAATAATTCTTTCAACAGATGAATGAGATATATCTCTTTCATGTCATAAGATATTATTTTCCATTGCTGGAATAACATACCCCCTCATAACTCTTGCAAGTCCAGAAATATTTTCTGAAGCAATTGGATTCTTTTTATGAGGCATTGCTGATGATCCTTTTTGCTTAGCTCTAAATGATTCTTGGACTTCTCCAACTTCTGTTCTTTGCAAGTGTCTAATTTCAGTAGCAATTTTTTCCATTGTTGAAGCAATGATTGCTAATGAAGAAATATAATCAGCATGTCTATCTCTTTGTAATGTTTGAGTAGATATATTTGGTGAACCTAATTTAAGTTCTCTCATTACTTCATCTTGAATTATGAATGATACATTAGCATGATTACCAATGGCACCAGATATTTTTCCAAATTCAACATTTTTTGCCGCTGCAGAAAATCTAACAATGTTTCTTTGCATTTCGTCATATCATAAAGCTCACTTAAGACCAAATGAAGTAACTTCTGCATGAATACCATGAGTTCTTCCCATTATCGATGTTTTCTTATATTTTATTGCATTTCTTTTTAAAACTATAGAAAATTTCTTAAGGCCTTCTAATATATATTTATTAGCTTCTTTTAATTGAACACCATGCGCTGTATCAACTACATCAGTTGATGTTAGTCCATAGTGAACTCATTTCTTTTCAGGCCCTAATGTTTCTGAAAGTTGCCTTGTGAAAGCAATAACATCATGTTTAGTTTCTTCTTCTATTTTAAGAATTCTCTTAATATCAACTTTCCCATTCTCTGAAATTTTCTTTGCTGCCGCTTTGGGAATAATACCTGCCTTAGCAAAAGCATTTGATGCAGCTACCTCTATTTTTAAGTATATTTCAAATTTATTCTCTAGTGATCATAAATCTTCCATTCTTTTTGTTGAATATCTTTTAATCATTTTTTCCTTTATAGATAAATTATACTTTAAAATACACTATCTCACTAAGAGTAAGATTGTATATTTTAGACAAATAAAAAAAGAGATTATTGATCTCTTTTTAGAATTAAGCTTTGACTTTCTTAACGCTCTTTTTAGAATGTTCTTTTGGTCCAGGGATTTCAATTGCTTCTCCTCCAGCTTTTTCAATAGCAACTTTAGCTGATTTTGAAAATTTGTTAGCGTGGACTTTAAAAGCCATTGTAACTTCTCCATTACCTAATATTTTGTAAAGTTTATCTCCGGCTTTAATTACTCCTTTATCAATTAGTGCTTCTCTTGTTACTTCAGCAACTTCAAGAGTTCCTAATGAATCTAGATTAACTGGTTTATAAAGTTTCGATCCATAGTTAGTGAATCCTCTTTTAGGAATACGTCTATATAGTGGATTTTGTCCACCCTCAAATCCAATCTTATTTTTAAAACCTGATCTAGATTTTTGTCCATTTTCTCCTCTACCGGCTGTTTTGTCTCCTCTACCTACTCTTTTTCTAGCTTTTCTTGAACCAAGTGTAGGTTTCATATTATGAAGTTCCATTATTTAGCCTCTTTCTTAGGTGCATTTTTTTTATCAGCTTCTAGTTTAAAACTAAAAGGCTTTCTAGGCACCATTTTAGCTTTAAGGTTTTCAAATTGCTCTTTGGTTTTAGTTTGTGTTAATCCTTTAACAGTAGCATGAACGATGATGTGGGCTGTATTAGAACCTAAGTTTTTAGAATAGATATTTCTAATTCCAGCTAGCTCTACAACTGTACGTACAACATCAGCAGCAATGATTCCTTTTCCTTCTTTAGCAGGTTTAAGCATTACTCTTGCAGCTCCGTGGTGTCCAATGATTTCATGTGGAATAGTGTCTTGGTCTCCAACAATATTTATTCTGTACATGTTTTTCTTAGCAGCACGTTCTGCCTTTTTGATAGCTTCAGGAATTTCAATATGTTTCCCAATAGCATATCCCAATTTACCTTTTTTATCTCCAACAACTACAAGGACAGAGAATTTGAATCTTCTTCCCCCTTTTGTTGTTTTAATAACTCTTTTAACTTTAACAATTCTAGTTTCTAAGTCAGTTTCGATTTTTCTTCTATTTGCAAATCTAGGATTTATAGGTCTTGCGAATGGATTAAAGTTTCCAGGTAAAAATTCTTTAGCAATAGGTTCTGATGTATGAGGCACACCTTTCTTTTCAACCTTTGCATCCCCTTGTGCAGGAATAAGAGCTTCTTCTGATGAATCTTCTTTTGTTTTTTCAACAGTAGCTTCTTTATTCTTCAATTCTTCTTTAACTTCTTCCTTAACATCTTCTACTTTTTCTTCAGGAGTTGTTTCTTCTACTTTGGTTTTTCCAGGAATGGGTTCTACTGCAGTTTCTTCGCTAGAAGTCTCTTCAGCAGTTTCTAATTCTTTTTTATCTTCTTCTAATATAAACATAATGTTCCTTAAAATTCAATTCCTGTTTCTCTAACGGCATCAGCAAATGCTTTTACCTTACCATGGTAGATATAACCAGATCTGTCAAATACTAATGATTTAACTCCGGCCTTTCTAATTTTTTCTCCTAAATCAGTTCCAACTTTAACAGCATTCTCAACATTGTTACCAGTTAGTTTAAGTACTTTAGTTGATGAAGATAGTATTGTTTTACCAGTTTCATCATTGATTAACTGTGCATAAAAACCTTTGTTAGATTTAAACACTGATAGTCTAGGTGTAGATTCAGTACCAGAAACTTTTTTTCTAATTCTTAATTGCTTTTTACGTCTTGCTTGCGCTTTTGTTAATTTAGCCATGTTCTACTTGTTAACCTTTCCAGCTTTTTTTCTAATGTACTCACCTTTGTATCTAATTCCCTTACCACCATATGGTTCAGGTTTTCTAAATGCTTTAATGATTGCTGCGTACTCTCCAACTTTTTGTTTGTCAAATCCTGATAATTTAAATTCTGTAGGTGAAATCACTTCAGCTTTTATATCAGCAGGCAATTCGATCTCATCTTTATGAGATTTCCCTAGTGACAATACTAATTTATTCCCTTGCGCTACGACGTTGTATCCAACTCCGTTAATTTCTAATGTTTTTTCAAAACCTTCTGAAACTCCTGTAACCATTCCTTGAATGATTGAGTTAGTTGTTCCATGAAGCATGACTGTTTGCTTTACTTCGTTTGTTCTTACTGTAGTTACTTCGTTTTTCTCAATATCTACATTAACAGTAATAACATCGAAGAATTCTTTTGTTAACTCACCTTTAGGTCCTTTAACAGTTACTGTATTACCAGCTACTGTTACTAAGACACCTTCAGGTATTGAGATTATTCTTTTTCCGACTTTTGACATATATTACCCCTTATCAAACAAAGGCCATTACCTCTCCACCAAGTTTTTGTTTCTTAGCATTATCAGCTGTCATGATTCCTTTTGATGTAGAAACTAGTGCAATTCCATATCCGTTTAAAACTCTAGGTAGTTTTGAAACTTCTGCATATACTCTTAGCCCAGGCTTAGAGATTCTTTTTAGTCCAGTAATAACTTTGTTTCTTCCTTTATATTTTAAAGAAAGTACAAGTTCTTTTTTAACACCAGTTCCTTCAATTTTGAAGTCAAGGATGTATCCCTCTTCCAATAATATTTTAACAATGTCAGCTTTCTTTTTTGAAAATGGTACAGTTACAATTCTATGTCTTCTTAAGTTTGCGTTTCTAATTCTAGTTAGCAGATCTGCAATTGGGTCGTTAGTCATAATAAATTCCTATCTCCTTATTAACTTGATTTCTTAATTCCAGGGATTTGTCCATTAACAGCCATCTCTCTGAAACATATTCTGCACACACCAAATTTTCTCATGTAAGCATGAGGTCTCCCGCAAATTTGACATCTATTGTATTCCTGTGAAGAAAACTTTTTATACTGTTTTTGTGATGCTATCATTGATTTTTTAGCCATATCTAGTTGTCTCCTTTTTTCTTTGTAAACGGCATTCCTATTTTCTCTAGTAATGCGTATGCTACTGCATTGTTGTTTGTTGTTGTAATTATTGTTATATCCATACCTTTCATTACTTTAACTTTATCCAGATCAATTTCTGGGAAAATAATGATTTCACTTATTCCTAATGTACAATTTCCATTACCATCAAAAGAATTATGTTTAATTCCTCTAAAGTCTCTAATTCTTGGTAAAGAAATTGAAACTAATTTATCAAGGAAGTCTCACATTTTTTGTCCTCTTAAAGTTACTTTAACTCCAATTGGCATTCCTTCTCTTAGTTTGAATGTTGAATTTGATTGTCTAGCAATAGTCTTATTCGAATATTGTCCAGAAATCTTATTCATTTCTTCAACTGCATCAGTAACAATACCTTTGTCAGCTGTAGCTTTACCTAATCCCATGTTTAAAACAATTTTTTCAATTGTAGGGATTTGCATAGGTGATTTGAAATTGAATTCTTTATTTAAGTCAGCTTTGATTTTTTTATTGTATCTATCGAATAATCTTGAATCTATTGCCATTAAACTTCAACTCCTGTCTTAACTGCTACTCTCACTTTTTCCTTCTTACCTTTTTTATCATCTTTAAGTTCTATTCTAGTTCTTGATGCTTTAGCATTATCCTTAGTATCTTCATAAACCACCATCACATTTGAAACATGAATAGGACCTTCTTTTTTATCAATACCACCATCAGGGTTTTGCTGAGTTGGTTTAACATGTTGAGTCATGATATTTACTCCTTCAACTACTACTCTATTGTCTTTAGGCAGGATTTGAAGTATAACTCCAACGATACCTTTATCTTTACCTGCTATAACTACTACTTTATCGCCTTTTTTAATTCTCATAAATGACTTCTTATAGTACTTCCTGAGCTAGAGAAACGATTTTATTAAATCCTTTTTCTCTTAATTCTCTTCCAACAGGTCCAAAGATACGAGTACCTCTAGGTTGCATGTCATCTTTAATAATAACAGCTGCGTTATCATCAAATCTTACATACTCTCCAGTTTTTCTTTTAACTCCGTGTTTTGTTCTAACAATAACAGCTTTAACTACTTTACCTTTTTCCACCTGACCATGAGGTGCAGCCTTTTTAACAGTAGCAACAATTACATCGCCAATGTTTCCTGAATTTCTCACTGATCCTCCCAATACTCTAATTACTAAAATTTCTTTTGCTCCTGAGTTATCAGCAACAAGCAGTCTAGATTCTGTACTAAGCATTCTTTTTACCTTTTTCTTTAATTTCTACTAATCTAAATTTCTTCATTTTTGAGTATGGTTTTGTTTCCATGATTTTTACTTTATCACCAATGTTGGCAATATTCTTTTCATCATGAGCGTGGAACTTCTTAGAAGTTTTAACTTTCTTACCATAAAGTTTGTGAGCTCTATATGTGTCTACTTGAACAACAATAGTTTTGTCTCCTTTATTAGAGACTATGATTCCAGTTCAAGTCTTTTTTGTAGTTTCTCTCATTATTTGTTTTCTCTTTCTTTGTTAGGTTCAGGTTCAGGTTTTGAAACCTTGGCTGATGTTTTTGTTGTAGTTGTTGTAGTTGTTTCATTTTTTTTGTTACTTAAAACTGTGAAGATTCTTGCGATATCTTTTTTAGTCACTTGGAATAAATGTGTTTCATTAAGTTGTCCAGTAGAGTTTTCAAATCTTAAAGCTAATAATTTACCTTTAAGTTCAGAAACAAGTTCTAGTAATTCTTTTATAGTTTTCTTTTGTAAATCTTCTATCTTGTACATTACTTACCTGCTTTCTTAAACGGTGTACCGTCTCTTTTAATGATTTTACATTTAATAGGTAATTTATGCATACCAAGTCTTAATGCTTCGTGTGCTTGTTCATCATTGACTACGTTGTCTAATTCGAATAGGATCATTCCTGTTCTAACATTAGCAACTCAGTGATCAACTGGACCTTTACCTTTTCCCATACGAACTTCTAATGGTTTTTTAGTCATTGGATGACTAGGGAATACTCTTATTCAAAGTTTTCCAGTTCTTTTTAGATATCTTGTAATTGCAATCCTTGTAGCTTCTATCTGTCTAGCCGTAAGTCATACTCCGGATTCTGCTTTTAAAGCATATTGTCCAAATGCAATTTCTGTTCCTCTTTTTGCAGTCTTCTCTTTGTTAGGTTTAAATGATTTTCTAAACTTTGTTCTTTTAGGTTGTAACATTATTTGTCAACTCCTTTAGATTCTGGTTTAGCAATTTCTTTTTCCCTTGAAGCATATGCTGTTGGTTTATTGTCTCTTGGTTTAAAGTTTCTAGGTTTTTTATCTTTGTTATCAAATCTTCTACCTCTTGGTCGAATTGGACTAACGTGTTTACCACCGATAATTTCACCTTTAGAAATTCAAACTTTAACTCCTAATATACCATATGTTGTAAGTGCTCTTGTTGTTGCAAAATCAATATCGTTTCTTAGAGTTTGAAGTGGAACTTCACCTTCTGAGTAACCTTCTGATCTAGCCATATCAACACCATTAAGTCTTCCTGAAACTTGAGTCTTGATACCTTTGGCTCCTGCTCTCATAACTTTACCAATGGCTCTTTTTTGTGTAATTCTGAATGAGGCACGGTTTTCAAGTGCTACGGCAATTTCATTTGCTATAACTGTAGCATCAATATCTGGATGCTCAAGTTCTTTAACATCAACACTGATTTCAATGTTTCTGTTTTTTAAGATTTTTGCAATTTCTAATTTTACAGCTGCGACGTTCTTACCGTCTTCACCAATTATTACTCCTGGTCTAGCAGTGTTAATGATAACTTTTAATTCAGTTTGAATTCTTTCCATCTCTACTGATGAAATTCCTCATTCTTTATAGAACTGGTCTAAATATTTTCTTATTTTCTTATCTTCAACATTTCACTTAGCAAACTCTGTATTGTTTGTTGGAAAGTATCTTGATTTTCAATCTTTATTTATACCTAATCTATATCCGTTTGGATTAGTCTTTTGTCCCATTATTTGTTACCTCTTCCATAATCATCTGCAACAACAACGATTAAGTGTGCTGTTCTTTTTAATTTTTGATCTGCTCTACCTTTTGCTCTCGCTCTTCATCTTTTGATAGTTGGTCCTTCATTAGCAAATGCTCTTATAATTACTAATCCTTCAGATGTCATTCCATGGTTTTCTGTAGCGTTAGCTACTGCTGAGTTAAGGACTTTCTTGAATAGACCTGCTGATTTTTGTGATGCATTATCTAAAATCGCAAATGCTTCTTCTACTGTTTTATATCTAATGTTTTTTGCAACTAAGTTAGCCTTCTGTGAAGAAACCCTAACTACTTTTGCTTCTGCTTTTGCTTCCATTATCTATTTCCCTTACCTTTTCTTCCTATCGTCACCATGTCCAGTATAAGTTCTAGTAATTGAGAACTCTCCTAGTTTGTGTCCAACCATATCTTCTAAGACGTGCACGTTGTTAAATTGTTTACCATTATGAACTTGGAATGTAAGTCCTACAAAGTTTGGATAAATTGTAGATCTTCTTGATCAAGTTTTTATTGGTTTTGCTTTGTTAACTCCTTCAGCAATAGCTTTCTCAACTTTTTTAGCTAAGTGCTCATCAATAAATGGACCTTTTTTAAGTGATCTTGTCATAATCTATTTTCTATCCTTTCTTCTTCTAACAATAAGTTTGTTTGAAGCTTTGTTTTTGTCTCTTGTTTTAACTCCAAGTGCTTTTCTTCCTCACGGTGTAAGTGGAGCTGGTCTCCCAATTGGTGATTTACCTTCTCCCCCTCCATGTGGGTGATCATTAGGGTTCATAACTGACCCTCTAACAGTAGGTCTGACACCTTTGTATCTAACTCTACCAGCTTTACCTCACCTTACTAAATTGTAAGATGGATTTGAAACAGTTCCGATTGTGGCTCTGTTTTCTTTTAGGATCTTTCTCATTTCTCCTGAAGGAAGTTTAACGATGATGTATCTTTCAGATTCATCCATCCCTTGTAGCTGAGCTGAATTACCAGCTGATCTAACAAGTTCTCCTCCTTTACCAGGTTTTAATTCAATATTATGGATTACAGTACCTTCTGGCATGAATTCCATTGGCATTGAATTACCTGTTTTGATTTCACCTTTACCTTTAGTTGAAACAATTGTTTTTCCAACTGTCATATCTTCAGTAGCGATGACATATCTTTTTTCGCCATCAGCATAATGGATAAGTGCTATGAATGCAGATCTATATGGATCGTATTCAATTGTTGCTACTTTTCCTGGTACATCATATTTATCTCTTTTAAAATCAATAATTCTGTATTTCTTCTTAACTCCTCCACCTTTATGTCTAACTGTAATAGAACCAGTGTTGTTTCTACCAGAGTGTTTCTTTAAAGTAACTGTAAGTGACTTTTCAGGTGTGTTTGTAGTTATGAATTTCTTATAGTCAATAACTGATGAGTTTCTCCTACCTGGAGAAGTTGGTTTATATTTTCTAATGGCCATTATTCATCAGTCCCTTCTGCTTGTTTCATAATTTTATCAGTATCAATAATCTTAATTCCTTTTTTCTTTTTACCATCTTTATCTGTCTGTGCAGTGTTTTCAACACCGTCAGCTCCATAGATAGGAATTGATCCTTTTCTTAGGAATACGATAGCTTTTTTCTTTCTAGTTGTTTTACCTAGGTAGTTTGAAAGTTTTTTTGATTTCTTACCAATTCTTATGATGTTTACTTTTGAAACTTTTGCATTTGATTTAGCAAAGATTGTTTCAATAGCTCTTTTAACTTCATCTCTAGTTGCATCTAAGTGTACTAGGAATGTATAAACATTATCTGCCATGTCTTTAGAAGTTTTTTCAGTAATGTATGGTTTTATGATTACATCATTAATATTTAATTTTTTCATAATTATTTACCTAATACTCCTTCAATTTCTCTAACAGCAGTTTCAGTCATAAAGATTTTTGTTGAATTTAAAATGTCATCTAGCATAACTGTTGAAGGAGTAACTATCATTACGTTTGAAAAGTTTCTTCCTGACAATCATGTGTTATGTGATGCTTCATCGGCTGGAAGTATTAATAATACTTTATTGTCAATTCCATCTAAATTCTTAAGTAGTGTTCCAAAGTCCTTTGAAGAAGGTTTTTTGAATTCTACTGAATCTAAGAATGTTAATGCTTTTGCATTAGCCTTAATAGTTCAACCAGATTTAAGTGCTAATTTTTTAGCTTTCTTATTGATTTTAAGTTCATAGTTTCTAAGTGGTGTAGGTCCGAATACGACTCCTCCACCTCTTCATTGTGGTGATCTAATAGAACCTTGTCTAGCTCTACCAGTGCCTTTTTGTCTTCAAGGTTTTCTTCCTCCTCCACGAACATCTTTTCTGTTCTTAGTTGAGTGAGTTCCTTGTCTTAATGAAGCTCTTTCTGACAATACAAGATCAAACATTGATTGATTATGAGGTTCTTTTATAGCAAAAACTTTATCTAATATTTCTATATCTGATACTTTTTTCCCAAGAACGTTTACTACGTCAAATTTAGCCATTATTTATCTTCTCCTCTTCTATCTTTAGGTTCATTAATATGTTGTTTAGGAACCTGATCTGTAAGTTTGTGTGTGTTTTTGTTTGTACTCTTGACATTTGAAGCTCTCTTTTGAGATCTTTCAGATTCTTTAAGTGGAACTATTTTTTGTTTTGAACTATATCCAATTTTCTTGTTCTTAGCAAGAAGAAACATTAGTACTATAAATAGTATTCCAACAAGTACAGACATTATTATTAATCAAATTTGTGATTGCTCCATTACACTCCACCTTTTGATTTATCATCTTTGTTTGATTCATCAACAGCAGTTTTTGCTTCAATAGGAGCCTCTTTAATAGCGACTTGTTCCTCTTTAACTTCTTCTACTTTGTCTTCAGGAGTTACAATAGCTTCTTTGATTTCTTCCATTGCTTCTTTATCTTCTTCTTTTACTTCAGCGTCAGCCTTAGTTTCTTCAGTAGTAGGTGCTTCTTTAGCTTCGGTTTTTGCTTCAACTATTTCACCTTTAGCAACTGCTTCTCTTAATTCTTCTAGGTTCATGTTTTCTGTCTTAGATAATTTAAGTTCAGCTACTCTTGCATGAAGTTCTACTCTTTCTTTATCTTCAGCTTCTTTTGTTAAAGCTGCTTTAGCAATGATGTCTTTCATTTCTGAAATTGACATTGCTGAGTTTACTTCTGCTCCAACTTTTTTAGCTTCTTCAAGAAGTTCATTTTTAATTGCGACTTCTTTTACATCAACTAATTTAGTTGGCACTGTGTCATTTTCTTTTTTGATTGAATCTTTGATGATAACAAATGATTTGTTGGGTCCAGGTATTGAACCTTTAACTAATACTAAGTTATTTTCAACATCCACATCAACTACCACTAGGTTTTGCATAGTAACTGTGTCTCCACCCATTCTACCAGGTCCTTTTGAACCTTTTCATGGAGTTTGAGCAATAGTTCCTATTGACCCAGAACCTCTATGGTATTTAGAACCGTGTCCCATTGGTCCAGTAGAGTAGTTGTGTCTCTTAATTGAACCTTGGAATCCTTTACCTTTAGATGTTCCTGTTACATCGATATATTCTCCTACTTCAAATGTTGAACCATTTAATACTTGTCCAACTTCATAGTCAACCATATCTCTAATTTCTTTAACAAAGTATTTAGGACTTGTCTTAGCTTTTTTAGCTATTGCAAGTTCTGCTTTGTTAGCTCTTTGTTCTTTTTTATTGAACGCACCAAGTTTTACTGAATTATAACCATCTGTTTCAATTGTTTTTACTTGAAGAACAACGTTTGGTTGTACTTCAATTACTGTGACTGGTAATGCTTTTCCCTCTTCAGAGAAAACATTAGTCATTCCGGCTTTTCTACCTAAGATACCTTTCATAAGATACTCCTAACTATTTAACCTTGATTGTTATTGAAACTGATGAAGGTAATGATACTCTGTTAAGTTTATCCATTGTTTCTGGAGTAGACTTAATGATTCCCACTAACCTCTTGTGTGTTCTTAATTCGTATTGTTCTCTTGATGTTTTGTTTATGTGAGTAGATCTAAGTATTGTAAATCTCTCTCTTCTAGTTGGTAAAGGTGTAGGGCCGTAAATTTCGGCTCCTGTAGCTTTAGCAACGTCTGCAATTTTCAATGCTGCTTTATCAAGTTCTTTAACTTCATAAGACTTAAGCACTATCTTGATGATTGCCTTATTTTTTGCCATAAGGATCGTCCTTTCTTTATAAGCATATTTATGCTTACTTTTATAATGTATTTTAAATGCACATTCTAAATATACAAAAAGACTATATATCATAAGGATAATTAAACCTTTTGATATAAGTATGTTATTCAGAATTGTTGCATATTATGTTATGTTTCATACCCAAGAAATATACTAATTGGCCATGTATATTTCTTAGTAGAAACCTGTATTTAAACAATTAATTGTGTAAAGAATAAACTACCACTATACTCAGTGTTTATTTAGCAAATTCGCTTACAACCTATATTACCACAAAAAATAAAAAACACTATCATAAACTGACCCAGCAAAAGTGGACAATAGTTTCCACGCCCTTGGTTAGTTAGCGGAGACTAATATGACATTGCATGTTTATGCGGTGTCATATTTTTTAATCCTCCTTGAAATCTAATTTTATTATAGTCAATTTCAGTTTCTTTCATTTTATTTTTCATATTTTCAAAAGTTAATAAAGGTTTAGTGTTTAAATATTCTTGTTTAAATATTGAAAATAGATATTCAATAGGTCTATTATCCAATGAATTTCCTAATCTAGACATTAATTGAATTATTCCATTTCTTTTTATCATTTCTTGAAAACTTGTTGATGTATATTGTGATCCATGATCTGAATGAATTATCAATTTATTTTCAGTTTTTATGTTTCTTTTTTCAATAGCGTTTTTAACATTGTTAAAAACTAATTCAAGATCATTAATTTTTGAAAGTCTTCAATCAATTATTTCATTATTGAAAAAATCAATGACAACACTTAAATATGATCACCCAGTAATTGTTTGCACATATGAAACATCAATGAATCATTTTTGATTTGGTTTTGATGCTACAAAATTTCTATTAATTACATTTTCACATTTGAATTGTGCATCTTTTTGTTCTCTTGATTTTTCTTTCTTCTAATTGATGATTTTAGGCCTAAGTGTTGCCATATAACGCTGGATAGTCTTGGGGTATTCCTATGAATACCTAAATCTCTCTCTAACATTACTTTAATTCTTCTGTAACCATACTTTTGGTTTCTTTGGTGAAATAATATTTCAATATCATTCAACAAAGTTTTATCAAACTTTGATTCATGGTTCTTTGTCTTACACCATTTGTAGTAGCCAGATTTTGAAACATCAAATATTAAACATAATTTATTTATGGAGAGAATGGCATTGTTTCTAATGTTGTTGATTTTCTGAAATTTCTTTGATTTCTTATCCTTAGTAAGTTCCTCTATAAACTCGTCTTTGATTCTAGCGATTTCTACTAGTTCTTCCTTTGTGAATTGATCATAATCAATTTTCTTTTTCTTTTTAGGACGTCCTTTATTTTCTCCAAAGTAAAGTCCAGTCTTACTAATCAAACCTGTAATTCCTTCCTTGTTAAATTTGCTATTTCACAAAAGAATGTTAGTCATTGCGCTTCTTGCTGTTTTCTTTTGTGATAAATTTAAATTTATTAATTCAAGCTCTAACTTTGTAGGGCTTTCTCCATTTTTATATTTCATAACATAATTATATTTAATTTCTTTTGATAAATGTTTACCCATTTTTTACCTCCTAAAGTAAAAGACAACCAATTTCTCGGTTGTCCGCTTTTGCTGGGTCAGTTTATCAAAAAGTGTTTTTTAGTTGGTATTAAATTTTTCTCTTTAAAGTAAAAACTTTATCAAAATCTGTTTGTTTCATCCTAATTTTTGTTCCATGATTTCTAACTGATTGATGTTCCGATGATTTTGGAAAATGCATTGAGGTTTCCATCACAAGTAAATTATTTTCTCACAATTTTTTTAATTTTGATCCACTTACATCAGAAACATATAGTTTCAATTCATTAAATTTATATTCTCTAATGTTTGATTCATTTCTTCTTTCATCAAATTTGATAACCGCAAGGTTTCCCACTTTTTTATTTCAAGTTTCAGCCATTAAATCTAATGGATAGTTTATTAGCTCATTCCCCACTTTGTCTTGGATTATAAATGAATTTGTAGTCACTTTTGTATACAAACCACTGCTAGTAGGTTTTTTTGTTTCATGTATATAATAAAGATTATGTCTATTTTTATCTTTTATATATTTGCCATAGTTCAAAATAGCATCCTTTTGTTTCATAACTCATATTCCCCTGTCATGAGTCATTAAGGTAATGGTTCCTGATAATGTCTTTTTTGTAGTTTTGAGTTCAATATTCCCAAAATCAGGCATATCAATATTGTTTTCTTTTATACCAAGATAGTGCTCTAAGGTATTTCCAGCACCACCATTTGTATTTTCCTTTTTAGTCGTTTTAACTCAACCCAGCTTTTTTATTTCCAAAAACTTTTTTTGAAGATTTTTATAATCATATTTATTTGCCATAAGATTCCATTATCACTTTCTTTGAATGTTTAAAATATTTATCTACTAGTTCGACACCAACAAAGTTTCTATTATTTTCTATTGAAACAATGCCTGCTGTTCCAGTGCCTAAAAATGGATCCATGATTATTTCTTTGGGCTTTGTAAAGTTAAGAATTATTTCTTTAACTAGATCTTCAGAAAAAGTTGCTCCATGATTTTTAACTTTTGTTCTACCTCTTCTAATTTCTCAGACATTACTTAATGTACCACGCTTAAAAGGAGTATTTTTGAATTGTCTCTGCATTGAATCCTTCTCGTCAGAAGTAAATATCAATATAGTTTCAAATTGGCTATTCATGACACCTTCTGCCATTGCTGGCTGGGCCGACATTTTGTCTCATACAATGATCTCTTTTAAATTATTAGAATATTCGCCAATTATATTAAACAACGCTCTTTTATTTCCAGTTAAAAACTGTACATTTAAAAAAATGTATCCTTTTGTTATTCTTAATGCCTCATCTAGAAACTTAGAAATGAATTCAAAATATTCTTCCATTGGAAGATTATCAGAATATCCCTCATATTTTGTTGAAAATTCTTTAACAACTTGACGTGAAGTATATCTTTCTCCGCTTACTCTTAAATTCATATTATATGGAGGCGAAGTAATTATATGGTCAACAGAATTTTCATTCATTTTTTTCATAATCTTAAGTGAATCACCTTTAATAATTTTGGGCTTGTTTAAAATTTTTAACTTTGTCATATATTTTATTATACCCTATAAGATATATGTTTATTTTGTTGACCGAAAGCTAAAATGTAAATCAGTATGCTTCTACTTATTTTCATAATCTAAGAATTGAAGCTTTATGTTTTCATAAATCTTCAATCAATAAATTAATGGCTTCATCAATCGCCAAATTAATTTCCTTCTTACTCATATCAAACATTCTCCTAGAACTAAACTCAGTATTTCTAATATCCATATTTTCTGCATTATAAAGTTTTGTTCTAAATTCTTTTGAATTTAGATAAATTAATAAGTCGTTTCAAAAATTTTCAGTATTGGGCATAGATTTTATTTTTTTGAAATTTCTTCAGCTGAAATTAAATCTCCTCCTGATGATGTAGTAAAATTAGTAAACTGAGATTCTAAATCTTTAGGTTCAGGTTTAGATTGACTTCAAATAATTATTTTTCCAGTAATGTAGTCTCTCAATATGACATTTTTCATTTGTTCTAATGCTCTATTTTTATCATCTTTTTTATAATAGTCAGGAGTGTTTAAATATCTAAATAGAAATGTTTGTCTGAACAATTCATTCAAGGTGTTGAACATTATAAATTGTATCCAAATATTTTTCTTTCTAATGACCTTTAATCTATTAATCAACGGTTTAAAATATACATCTCACAGCGGTTTTGCATAATTATTCATCTTCTTTGCATATGATACATAATCTTCATCTGAAAATAATGTCAGGCTGATTCCAAATCCATAAGAAGAAACACGTTTTTTAAAACCGTTAAATTTATAAAATACATAAAGGTAAAAAATAAGCACTTCAATCTCCGATTCATTTAATTCCTTAAATCAGTTAAAGGCTGAATATTTTTCTTTGTAAAAAGAAAAACTATCAATAACTTCTTTATCATCAATAAGTATTTTTTTTGGCACTTCCCCAAAAGTATTAATAAAGTTGTAAAATAACATAGGAATTTCATTTGCTATTATTTTTCCATCTTCTTCAACATTTCAATATCTTCCCTTAACAAGATTCGAATATGTTGTTGAGAGAAAGGAATTTGATTTAATCATTTTCCTAAAATTTCTTCTCCAAGTTTTTTCAGTAGATTTTCTTAAATCACTTTGCTTAGTACTACCAAAGTCATATTTAAATAATGATTCAATAAAATTAATATTGTTTTTATATACATCTTTCTTGATCATTTTTAATTCATTAAGTTTTTTTCATCAACATAATCTCCAGATAAATTAATAAATTTAGAACCGATAGAATGGTCACTGATCAATGTACAATTTTGATTTTTTCATTCCATCATCAGTGTTGTTAATTGTAATACATCATACATTGATGATCCAATGCCCAGTTTTTTGAATTCTTTTGTTAATGCTTCCTTCACTAAAGGTTTCAACATAGTTCTTAGTTGATACATAATATAATTATTTGAAATTTCATCTGATGAATTAAGCAATTTAAGTAAATTTTCAAATCAAAAATATTCAGTTACATAATATGGATTTCAAAACAAAGAATTTTTAACTCTTTCCAATCCTAATTTAAAGGTTTCGCTTTTATAATCAATTTCATACATTCTATTTAACATTGTTCTTTGCTGCCAAATATTGTCATCAAATTCTGAATGACTTCATAATGAAGAATCAATAAAGGTATACACAAAGTATGCAAAAAACATTGAATCGCCTTTACTTTGCAGTGGTAGGTTATCATAATTTTTTATTACAGCAGTTGGTATGTCAGTGGAATTTTCATAGTAATAATAATTATCATTCAATAGAAATGGCTTAGGTTTTACATTATTAAAATTTAAATTGTTCATTATTTCATTATTTTCAGAATTTTTATATTTACTCTTAATGCTTAAGACTGAATCTTTTATATTGAAATTTATTTTTATTTCTCTTTTTTGTTGCTCTGAAATTGCTGTTTGATACATATGTTTATATATAATAAAAAATGCCTTTGTCAAACTTTTTGGATTTTTTGAAATTTGTTTTTTGGCAGAGTGCATAGTAATATTGATAGTTTGTTTTGCAAAAAAAGTTCAAAATTATTCAAATAAAATTTATCTACCTTTGCTAATTCAGTAAAGAGATTTAAAATTGGTAATCTTTCGCCTTTTGGCCCTCAATCAAAAACTATATATGGTTTTCTTTCAAGTAATATACCTAACTCTGGTTTTTGTTTTGTTTCCTTTTCATGTATTTCTCTATATCAATATTTAATTGGGTTGTGTGGTGTATGTATTCCATTAAAGTATGAACTTAAATTTATTGAGTTCTTCGTTACAAAAAAACATTCCTGTTCGGCATGTTTAATATAATTTCTCAATTTAGCAATTGGTGATTTTGCTTGAGGTTCTTTATCTCCGTTTTTTTCAGTTAAAATATCTATAATTCTTTTTGCATAATCTGACATTATATATAAAGAAACAATAGTCATTGCATCATAGACGTCTTGACTATTTTCATATTCATTTTTGATATTTATTATTTTTGGCTTTGGTGCATTATTTCTACTAACTTTATCTAAGGCAGTGTTTGGATCTCAGTGAGTTTTAAGTAATGGCCTATAATATGTGTCTCATGCTTCTGGACTTATTAATTTATTAAATTTTATTTTTGAAATATCACTCATATTTCAATTATATGTTTATAATATTTTATTTGAATACAAACATTAGGATTAACCCCATACCTAATGCCGCAAACATTATTAATATATTTCATTTATTTCTATCTAAGAACCTAACAATAAGTTCTCATTTGCTTGGTTGTTCATCCATAATATTCCTTTGTTTTAATTATATATAATTATATTTTCTAAAAATCCTAAAATTTATTGTTGGATCAGAAATTAATTTATTTTTATTATAGTCAACAGTATCATTTTTCCATTAGCTTCATTAAAAAAAAGAATCTGGATGAATTTTTTTCTTTGTCAAAGCATCCTCATCTAATCAATATTTCCATTTTTAAGTATTCGTGATGTCCAAAAAACAACCTATAAGGTTGAATACTTTTTAAATACTTTAACTATGAATGCTAAGAATATTAATGCTATTATTGCTATTCCAAATCCTATTCCAAATGAACCTAAATTAAATCAAGGGCTTTCATTAGGAATATTTATTTCAACATTTTTATTACCAACTCTGAATTTAATATCTTTTGGCTCCTTTAAAAATTCTATATTAATATCTTCATTAGGAAGACTTCTTGTTGAATTATATTTAGAAGGTAATAAAGCTATTTTAATATCAAAGTCAAAAATAAATTCTTCTTTTAATTCTTCTGCTTTTATATAAACCCCTCTCCAAGAATATGTTCCATTTTTATGGTCGGCACTTTCAATTAATAATTGTGTTTCACTATCTTTTATATAAGTTGGAATTATATCTATTCCTGAATGAGACTCTTGTGTTTCATCAATTCTTCAACCCTCTCATTCTTTTATTGTTAATTCAAAAATTAAAAGATACTCTCTCCCCTTTGATATTGTGCTTATTATTATTATATCTAAATCTAATATGTTATTTTGTTCTGTGTTCATTATAAGTTCTCATTCATTACTAAATTATCATTTTTTAAACATAATTTTAATTATTTAACACTAGAATACAAAATATAATATTAATCCCATAGCTAATGCTACAAACATTATTAATATATTTCATTTATTTCTATCTAAGAACCTAA
>JAUXHI010000038.1 GCA_030621645.1 Mycoplasmataceae bacterium | reverse complement strand
ATATAATCTTCTTTTTTCATATATTTATATTATACCTTCAAACAAGCCCTCTTTAAAAGAGGGCTTGATTTAAAATCTAATTTAAAATTAATTATTTTTTTGAATTGACTTTCTTTTTGTTTGCCAATTCAATAAATTCATCTCAATCTGCTGTTGCAAATTTTTTAAAACGATGAGACATTTTTGAGAATACTATAGTTAGTTGGAATGATGCAACTACTGTAATGATCATGATTGCTCAATATATTAATCAGGCTGATCATTGTGGTAGTGATCCTAAAACATTATCTATGTTTAAGAAACCTAATATTCCACCCATACCAATTCCTGCAGCGGTAATGTCGAATGCGACAACTAATGTTGAACCTATTGCAGAAGCGACCATTGCCGCTACAAATGGGAATAGATATTTAAGATTAAATCCAAACATCGCTGGCTCAGTAACTCCTAGTCACCCAGTAACTCCAGCAGAAATTCCAGTTTCTTTTGTTTTTTCATCATTTCTTGCTAATCACACAATACCAAATACTGCAGCACCTTGTGCTAAGTTTGATAATGCCAACATTGGGAAAATGTAGTTTGCCCCAACTGTTGTTAACTCTAACATAACAGCATTGAATGTATGATGAAGTCCAGTAATAACTATTGGTCCATATAGTAAACCAAATAGTGGTCCAAAGAAGTACTTCGCCACTGAATCAGTAAACGCTCATTGGAATACATATGTTACTCCATATGATGCGGTTGCTCCAATAGGACCAATAACACCATGTCCCATAAACAATGCAAATATAATAACTGCAAATGGCGGTCATACATATCTAATTGGTGATCATGTGTGTTTTTCAATAAATTCAAAGAATCATAATGATGCCACACCAACTAATAGTGCCGGTATCACTTGTCCTACATATGATAAAGCAAGTGGTCAATAACTAAAGTAATATGCATTATTTGCATCAATTGCTTTAAATATATTACTTATGTAGTATGAACCTGAAATACCAATAGATTCAAGAACAGCATTTACTTCAACTCAAGTAGCATCATTAGATATTACTTCTCCTCTTGCTTGCAAGGCAAAAATAATACTATCAAGAGAATGAGTTCCCGAACCTAATAATACTCCAGCATCTCCTGTGGTAGGAACATTTGACATAATATCACCAGAAAGTAAATATTGTCCAATGGAACCTGAAATACCATAGAAATTAGCAAGTATCGAAGGTGACACTAACATAATTCCGATTACAATTCCCAAAGCTGGCGCTTTGTTCTTTCTGTTGAATATTGATCAAACAATACCAACAGGAAGATATCAAAATACTGCATTGGCAGGAATTCATAATATTGCATTTAGTGAACTTCAGAATGAATTAGAATTAACTAATGATCCATTCCCTCAATCAAGTTCTAAAATATTTCTAAAGGCAAGTATTAGCCCCCCCGCAACAATAACAGGAATTAATGGAACAAAGATTTCAGCAAATACTGACATAGTTCTTTGTCATCAATTACCTTGTTTTGTCACTTCTGACTTTACATCATCTTTAGAAGCTGATTTTATATCACCAGCTGCTGAAAATAGGATGAAGAAGTCTGAAACTTCAGGTCCAATTATAACTTGAAATTGGCCTTGTGCAGTGAAAGTTCCTTTCACTGATTCTAATTTTTCTATTTCTTTGACATTCGCAAGTTTAGTATCTTTTAATACTAAACGTATCCTTGTCATACAGTGTGTCGCAACACTAATATTAGATTTACCACCTAGTAATTCCACTAATAGTTTTGCATCTTTTTTAAAATTTTTATTCATTTCTTTATGAGTTTATAATACCCAACATAATTATATCAAAACACTTGTTTCCATAATTGATGTATTATTAAAATCTAATATTAAAGTTTTCTTTTAACTATGAGGTGTATAAGATTGATTCAATAATGTTTCTTCTAAGTCATCACTAATAGTAGGTTTATTATTCAATCAGCTAAGTGCATAAACTCTCTTACGCTTTTGAACCATTCCAAACTTTGAAGAATCTATTATTCCTCACTTTGTAGAATAGCCTAACTTCTTAAGTTTATTTAATCATTTATCATAATCTGCTCTATGTTGTTTATAAACCATATTAGGAACATTTTCTAATAATAGGAACTTAGGAAGTTGTTTCTTATCTTTTACAATATTATCTAATAGTTTTTCAATTTCATAAAGAAGCCCAGATCTTGTTGCAAATTTAATTCCCTCATTAAAACCATGAAAATTACCTGCTGTAGACAAATCTTGACATAGGAATGAATATGTTATTATATTTGGTTTTGGATTAAGATATTTTTTATATCTATCATAGATATCAACTACTGTACCTATATTATTTGAAACTTTAAATGCTTTATATCATTCAGAAAGTTCATCTTTTATTATTGAAGAAGATTCAGGAAGTTGTTTTTTACCATCACATGAAAGATTAAACTCTCTCTATCATATTTATTCATTACTACAGTAAACTCTTTATTATAATGTACTACTGCATATGAAATCAAAGCATAAATGTCTCAATCACTTATACCTACTATTTTATGATCTAACCCAATATTTTTTAATGCCTTAGCTTGTGAACCTATTCCAGAGAAT
>JAUXHI010000013.1 GCA_030621645.1 Mycoplasmataceae bacterium | reverse complement strand
ACAATGCTTTAAATAGCGATAAGCAAGACATACTAAAAATGGATGCTTGAGTAAACAATATTATCATTGCAATTAAAGATCAAACCGTTGATTTAATGGAATTCTTTTCAGAAAAATATTACTACCATAGAGATTTTCATGGTTCATATTCAATTAAGGTCATAGCACCACATTTTGCTCCTGAAATAAATTATAATACTTTAGATAACAGAGTTCAAATAGGTGAACAATCAGCATTACAAGCAAAAATTTGATTATTAGGACTAAGAGATAAGTTTGATGACAAAGGACAATTAATTGAATTAAAATATTATGATAGAAATCATGAAAAATCAAATCAATATTGAAATGATGTTAGAGAACCTATGCTTAAATATTGTGAATTTGATACATTAGCAATGGTTGCAATATTTCAAGGATTATTGAAAGTGATATAATTTAATTCATGAAAATTAGAAGCAAGTTCAAAAAATAATTATAATTAATGTTGAAGAAAGTAATAATAAGAAAAAAGAAAATGAATATATGCCTATCTACAAAAGAAGCTTATATAAAAGACCAAGAATAATAGTAATCATTTGCTCCTTATTCTCTATTGCTCTATCATTAGTATTATTATTTCTTCCTAAATACCCTATACAAGAAAGACCAAAAGCAATATCAGGATCAAAATATGTATTCCTTAATTATTTAAAAGGAGACATTTTTGCTTGACTTGCAAATGATACAAACTATAAAATGTTAGCAGCTGATGACCAAGTGTTAAGAGACGCTTCTTTATGAAGATGAGAATCAGCACAGCTTCCTTGAGGGGCACAATTACCATGATATGAATTACCAACTCAAATGATAGATGGATTAACTTCTGGAGAGTACATTAAAGAGTACTACAAAGCTTTATATCCAGATCTTAAATGATTTGATGTTGATGTTGATGAAAAAGATTGACAAAAAAAAGCTTCTTATACTAAACAAATAATAGATAACCATGAAGATGTTATTATTTTTGAACCTTTATTTGAACATAATATCAATTATAGAGACAGAAATTTCAAATATAGGATCAAAGGTGATATTTTAATTAAGCAAAATAATAAAATTAAATTAGTTGAAGCAAAGAGTGTGGGAACTCCAATGATTTACCATGCAATAGATGTTAAATATCAACAAGAAATAATCAGGAGAGCTGGTTATGATGTTGAAAATTGAATATTTAGACTTGGTGTCATGGATAAAGATTTTAGTTTAAGGAAAGATGATCCATTGAACCAAATTAGAGAAGGAATGCCAATTGGAAAAGACTTATTCATTGAATATGATTTTTACTTTACATCTAGACCAAGAGATATAAAAAAAGCAGTTGAAGATGGTAAACATAAATCATTAGCTGATTTTTTAGCAACTGATTATCAAAAATATGAAGAGTTCAATAACTTTGATGAGACACTATTAAAATTAATAGATATCCAACTAATGGACAAACCACCAATTAATGGATTAAAAGATTCATTCAATGAATATGCGGATTCAGATTATTTACAATGAGTTCTATACCAAAATGGAGTTCCGCAAACTAATTCAGTTTTTGCATTTTCAGGAGATTCAGGGTTTTCATTTAAAAAGAAAGTAGAACTATTTCAAGATTATGGATATCATTTTATTACTGATGTTCCAGATGTTGGTCTATCTCCTAAGAAGTTCAAAGATAATTGGTCCGACGATTTTTATCAAAAACAAAAAGCAGTTGCTCCTAAAACAGTAAAGCGCGTTCTTCAAAAAGAATATTGAGATAAATCAGAACCATTTATGTTGTTGAACAAAATATCTGAAAAATTAAAGGGAGACTATCAACTAGGTTCTAAAAAACAAATCATCATGTATGATTTTGAAACAATATCAATGCCAGTGCCTATGTCAAAAAGCGCATGACCATATGAACAAGTTCCATATCAGTTCTCTGCACACATAATTCTTGATGTAGATGACTTTGATTGAAAGACAGGACATAATATTGAACATCACGAATGATTAGTAACTAAAAAAGAAAATATGGTTGTTGATTTTTGAAATGCTTTTTCTGAAGTAATGAGAAAATACTCAACAGCAATTCCAGTTTCATTTAATAAATCATTTGAAGTTGCAATAATGAACAATGCTTTAAATAGCGATAAGCAAGACATACTAAAAATGGATGCTTGAGTAAACAATATTATCATTGCAATTAAAGATCAAACCGTTGATTTAATGAAATTCTTTTCAGAAAAATATTACTACCATAGAGATTTTCATGGTTCATATTCAATTAAGGTCATAGCGCCACATTTTGCTCCTGAAATAAATTATAATACCTTAGATAACAGAGTTCAAACAGGCGAACAAACAGCATCACAAGCAAAAAATTGATTATTAGGACTAAGAGATAAGTTTGATGACAAAGGACAATTAATTAAATCAAAATATTATGATAGAAATCATGAAAAATCAAATCAATATTGAAATGATGTTAGAGAACCTATGCTTAAATATTGTGAATTTGATACATTAGCAATGGTTGCAATATTTCAAGAATTATTGAAAGTGATATAATTTAATTCATGAAAATTAAAGTATTATTTTTAGGAAATCCAACAATAAGTGTTTCAGCTTTACAGTCACTTCTTTTAAATGATAAATTTGAAGTTGTAGCTGCTGTCACATCTTGTGATAAAGCAGTTGGAAGATCGCATTCAAATACTGAACCAACACCAGTAGCTGTTGCTGCAGAAGAAAATAATATTAAAGTTATTAAATCAAATAATATAAATAAGGATATTGATAAAATTAAAGAGTTGGGTGAATTTGATATTGCTCTTACTACTGCATTTGGTCAATACTTAAGTAATGAACTTTTAGCATTACCAAAATTTAAAGCACTTAATGTTCATGGTTCATTATTACCTGAAGGTAGAGGTGGAGCTCCAATACATTGAGCAATAATAAAAGGTAAAAAAGTTACTGGAGTTTCAATGATGGAAATGATAGATGAAATGGATGCGGGAGACTTCTATACACAAGATGAAATAATAATTGATTCTGATGACACATATGATTCGCTATACAATAAAATGTCTGATCTCATAGGTAAGATTACAGCAGATAGACTTCTTTCAATATACAATAGAGATATAACATCACAAAAACAAGATGAATCTCTTGTTTCTAAATGATTAAACATCACTAAAGAAGCTGCAAAGATTAATTTTGATGTTCCTGCATCAGATGTTTATAATCAAATAAGAGGACTTTCTTCAAAACCAGGTGCTTGATGTGAATTTAATAATGTTAAAATTAAAGTTAATGCATCAAGAATTAAAGAAATAGAATCAAATGATATTTTTCCAGTAGGAAAAATAATTTCAATCACACAAGAAGGAATATTAGTTGCCGTTGCTGATAAAACATATATACTTTTAACAAACATTACATTACCAGGTAAAAAATCAAATGATGTAAGTAATTTATTAAATGGTAATTTTAAAAAAATTGTTTGACCCAGAACATAATAATGGATAAAACAAAAATTAGAAACTTTTCAATAATAGCTCATATCGATCATGGTAAGTCAACACTTGCTGATCGTATTTTAACTATGACAAATGCTGTTTCTGATAGAGATATGACTGCACAACACCTTGATACTATGGATCTTGAAAGAGAAAGAGGGATCACTATTAAATTAAATGCTGTACAAGTTAAATACGAGGATTACATATTTAATTTAATAGATACACCAGGACATGTTGACTTCACTTATGAAGTTTCTAGATCACTTGCAGCTTCTGAAGGAGTTTTATTACTTGTTGATGCCACACAAGGAGTTCAACCACAAACAATCGCTAATATGTATTTAGCATTAGAGAATAATTTAGAAATCATTCCTGTAATTAATAAGGTTGATATGGAAGCAGCCGATGTTGAAAAAACAAAAGAAGATATATTAAATACATTAGGCATTGATGCTTCTAATGCACCTGAAATATCTGCTAAAACAGGATTAAATGTTGAAGAGGTAATTGAACAAATTATTGAAAAGATTCCTTATCCTAAAAATGCAAATGATGATGCTCCCCTTAGAGCATTAGTCTTTGATGCATATTATGATGAATACAGAGGCATCGTTTTATCTGTAAGAGTTGAAGAAGGAAAAATTAATAAAGGCGATAAATTAAAATTCATTCAAAAAGATTCAAAAGTTGAAGCATTAACTGTTGGAGTTAATGCTCCTGCAGAAGTTGAAAAAGATTATCTTGAAGCTGGAGAAGTAGGTTTTGTTATTACTAATATTAAAGATATTAAACATGTAGCTATTGGAGATACTGTAACTCAAGAAGACAACGAAGGTGTTGAACCTCTTCCAGGTTATAAACCATCTAAACCAATGGTCTTTTCAGGGTTTTATCCAATTGAAACAGAAAAGTATAAACAACTTGAAGAAGCTTTTGACAAAATTTCATTATCTGATTCTTCATTAACATTTGAAAAAGAGTTTTCTCAAGCTCTAGGTTTTGGTTTCCGTGTTGGTTTCTTAGGATTATTACATCTTGAAATAATTCAAGAAAGGATTGAAAGAGAATTTAATATTCCATTGATTGCTACAGCGCCATCGGTTATATATAAAGTTGTTCTTGATTCTAAGAAAGAACAATATATTCAAAACCCAGCAGATTTCCCTGATAGATCTCACATCAACTATATTGAAGAACCATTTGTAAGATTATCTTTATTCTCGCCACAAGAACATGTTGGTAAATTAATGGAATACATACATAGTAAAAGAGGGGTGTATGTTGGATTAGAAACATTATCAAATTCAATGAACTCACTTATTTATGAAATGCCATTAGGAGAAATAGTATTTGAATTCTTTAATGCAGTTAAATCATTATCAAAAGGATATGCATCTTTTGATTATGAAATGATAGGTTATAAAAAAGGAGATTTAGTTAAAACAGATATTCTTGTTGCTGGTGAACCAGTTGATGCTTTGTCATTAATAGTTGAAAGAAAACAAGCATTTTATCGTGGTAGAGAGTTAACCATTAAACTAAAAGACATAATTCCGCGTCATAACTTTGAAATAGCAATACAAGCTGCAATTGGTGGAAAAATAATTGCCAGAGAAACAATTAAAGCTTTCCGTAAAGATGTTACTGCTGGATTATATGGTGGAGATATTTCTAGAAAGAAAAAGCTTTTACAGAAACAGAAAAAAGGTAAAAAGAAAGCTAAAATGATTGGTAGAGTTGAAGTTCCGCAGAAAGCATTCGTTGCTGTACTTTCTTCAGGAAAAGAAAATAAAAAGTAATTAATATTAAATTTTTTTATTATAATTAGATTATGAATATAGCAAAATACATAGATCACACAATATTAAAAAGAGACGCAGTCACAGGAGAAATTATTAAAATCTGCGATGAAGCAAAACAATACGGATTTGCATCTGTATGTACATTCCCAATCTGAATTGAAACAATAAGAAAACAATTAGAAGGAACAGGCATCAAAACTTGTATAGTAGTCGGATTCCCGTTTGGAACACAAACTATTGAAGCAAAAGTTGCTGAAGGTAGAGACGCAATTCTTAAAGGCGCTGAAGAACTTGATTACGTAATTACAGTTTCTAAAGTTCATGAAAGAGATACAGAATACTTAAAAAGAGAATTAGAAGAAATCAGAAGAGCTACAAAAGGAACAACAATTAAATTAATTATTGAAACAGGGTTACTTACTGATGATGAGAAAACATACATTTCTCAAATGGCAGTAGATGCTGGATGAGATTTCATTAAAACAGCAACTGGTATTAATACAACAGGAGCTACAGTAGAAGATGTTAAATTAATGAAAGCCATTGCAGGAGATAAAGCTCAAGTAAAAGCATCTGGTGGAGTTAAAACAATTAAAGATGCAGAAGCAATGATAGATGCTGGAGCAACTAGAATTGGGACTTCAAATGGTACACTAATCATGGAGGGGTTAGAAGTTACTGGTGGATATTAAAATAAAATAGGCAATTGCCTATTTTATTTTGTAGTATAATTTTGAGGAAATGAAAAAAAATAAAATAGTTTTAATTGGTGCAGGGGCAGTTGGACAAGCGTTCATATATGCAGCAATTAGTAAAAATTTAGCAGCAGAATATGTAATGATTGATCTAAATGAAGAGGTTGTCAAAGGCAATGCCCTAGACTTCGAGGATGCAGCACCAATAAGCAATATGAATTTTAGTATAAAATTTGGAGATTACAAAGATATTGCTGACGCCGATATACTTGTAATTACTGCAGGTAGACCTCAAAAACCTGGTGAAACAAGATTAGAGATGATGGCTGATAATTCTAAAATAATGAAATCAATAGCTAATCTTGTTAAAGATAGTGGTTTTAATGGGATTACTTTAGTGGCATCAAACCCAGTTGATATAATGACTTATGTTTACCAAAAGGTGACTGGTTTTATGCCAAACAAAGTAATATCATCAGGAACTTTATTAGATACTTCAAGATTAAAAGTTGAACTTTCTAAATTATTCCAAGTAGATTATAAAGATATTGATGCAAACATAATTGCAGAACATGGTGATTCTGGTGTTGCAGTATTAAGTTCTGCAAAGATAAAAGGAGAAAACCTTCTTGAATATGCAGAAAAGATGAATATTAGTATTGAAGATATTAATAAGGCATGTAAAAATGCTTTAATGAAAGCATATGAAATAATTAAAAGAAAGGGTTCTACATACTGAGGGATTGGATCTTCATTGGCAGTAATTACTGAAGCAATACTTAACAATACTGGATTAATAGCTCCTGTTTCTAAACTTTTAACTGGAGAATATGGTCATGATAATGTATATGCAAGTATTCTTTCTGAGATATCTCCAACAGGAACTGGAAAATCAATAGAAATTTCGCTATCTGATGAAGAAAACGCTAAATTTGATAAATCTATAGAGATTTTAAAAGAATCAATTAAAACTGCTGTTGAAGCAATAAAATAAACAAATAAATATGGACTTATAGTCATATTTTTTTACTAAAATAGTATAATTTACTTGATGAAAAAAGAAAGAAAAGCAGAGTTCTTGTTACTTTTGTTATTAATCAAAAAGTATCAATTGCTAGAATCAAACATAAATATAACATTTGATGATTTATTACATTTTCTTGATAAATTCTATTTTAATGAAGGAAAGTTTACGAAAGCTGAACTTTTAAGGTTTACAAAAGTAGATAATAATAAAAATATTATTGATTTTTTATGAAATGAAGCAATCATCAACCCTAAAATATAATAATGGATAAAATAAAAAGAAATAAAATCTTAAAATATTCACTAACTGCAGCAACATTAGGAAGTATAGTTGCCGCAGTTACTTTCGGTGTTGTGTCTTATACAGGAAATCCAGAGATATTTAAGAAGTCACATGAATATCAAAATAAATATGAATCACAAGTAAAGGTTGATTGAGGGTCTGAGAAGAAAGACATTAACCATGTTGCTTCATATTTATATGATAGATTAGATTTCTATGGATATGAGAACGGTGAAATTAAAATTATTAATGATGATACTTTATCAATCATAATGCCAGTTTCTACATTTGATAATAAAAAAGATGATGAATGATCAATATTGACTGAAGAAGAACTCACAAGAGAAGTTCTTGCTTTCCAAAATGCAGTTACTCAAAAACAAAATATTGAATTTAGACATTTTGATGGTACACAACTATTTGATTTAGTTGAAGGACAAATTAAATTTATTGAACCAAAACCACCCGAAGAACCAGATGGTGGTTATTCCTCAACATTAAGTGCTCCTGACGATTTATATGATAAATATGAACTTCAGTTATTTAAAGACGCTAAAGTTTCATATAACAATGGCGTTCCTTATATTGAGGTATTGCCTGTAAATGAAAATGTTCTTGAAGAATTCAGAAAGATGGGCAGAACCCTTCCTTTATTAAGAACTGGAGAAAGTCAACAAGGAAATACTGCAATAGCTTGATTCGGTTATGATGAATTAGCTTGAAGAGCAAAAGCAACTGATTATGATCAATTTGAAAAAGCTAACTTTGATCCATTAACTTATGCTTTCACAGATACATTAGGCGAAACATCTGAACTAATAAGACTTGAAGCAGAAGCTAACTATGTAACTACATGACCAATTGAATCAGAATTTTCAATTCATGAAGATTGAATTCCGATTTATGGTTCATTCACTCAACAGTATGCATTAAGTGCTGTGTCATCAATTAAATTTGCAAACCAAAAATTTGATTTAGACATTACTTCAACAAATTTAATTATTAACCAAGAGACATTAGCTGCTAACTCTTGATTAATATGAGTATATCTTTCAATTATTGTATTAGTTGCATTCTTTATGATGTATTGAAATGGTTTACTTGGTTTGATTGCAACATCAGGAATAGGTGTTCTCGTATTTTCATTAATAGGATTTATCTTAATAATGGGAATACCAGTTACTACAGGATTATTAACAGTGATTTCATTTGTTATTTTAATGTCATTCTTTGCAAATCTATTCATTCTTAAAATTGTAAAAACTCCACAAGAGGAATCAAAAACAATTTGAGAGAAGGCTAAGACTTACATTAGAAATATTTCAGTTAGTACAACAATAGTAATGGTTATTGCAATGGTGTTTTTATCATCTGTAATATTCTTTTTACCAGTTTCAATAGGAATGACGCTATTTATAGCACTTATTGGTATTGCAATGTTCTTATTAATAAACTACTTCTTTGTACTTCCATTAATAGTTGGAATGGGCTACATGTTTAACTTCACTCCAAATAAAGATTCAAAATGAAATTTAATTAATGGAGTTACAAAAGATTTAAACTTAGATCTTAATGTGTCAAATCAATTAGTAAAAATAGCATCACCATTCTTACTTAAAAACATAGCAACCGTTGCTACAACAGTAACATTTATTGGATTAACAGTATTTGGAATAATGTCAATTGTTGGTACTGGAGCAAATGTTAAATATCCATCTAATGATTATTATAAATATGATGTAGTTCTTACTCAAAGATGAGATGAAGATGAGATATTAGAAATTCCTCCCGGAATGGAAAATGATCCATATAACCAAAAACAAATGATTAAAAATGTTCAAACAGATACATCTGACATTTCAAAAGTATTCAGAGACAATAAAGTTTCAGTAATATCGACAACAATAATTAGAAATGATGATTTCTTCTTATGAAAACTACTTGATCCTGATGGTATTCATGAAGAAATCTATAATTATGATTTCTCATATGGTTTATCAATCTATTCAGAAACTAAAATGAATGGAGAAGCATTATTATCAATAGAGAAAAAATTACTTTCAACAGGTGATGGATATACACTTGCTGAGCAATCTTCATTAACAGATTTAGATAATGTATCTAAATATGAATTATACACACAATCAAGAGATAATTCTCTAATGGCTTGAGGTCTAGTTGGGGCAATGTTTATAACATTATTATTTATAATTGCTTACTTCAAATGATCTGGAGTAATTGCTGTTTCAAGTTCAATAATAATTGAATCATTATTAGCATTCGCATTAACAATAATTTTTTGAACACCTTGAACAGCAATGTTCTGAATTGGATTATTATTAATTATAGGATTCTCCTTAATAACAAAAGCAATGTCTACAGCATATGTAAGACAAAGAATAATTAAAACAAAAAGAAATTCTGAAGAAGATGTTTACATATTTTTCAAAAACTATGCAAGTAAAGCATTATTACCAACATCTTTAATTGTAGTGATGTCAATATTGTTCTTAACATTATCAATTATCATTCAACCATCATTAATTGGAATGGTTTCTATAATGATTTTTGGATTAATTATTGCTGTTATCAATAATACATTAGCTTATCCAAAACTTTCTTCAACACTTTATGGATTTAGACAAAGAATTAAAGAAAGAAAACTAATGCAAGATGAACAATATTCATTAGATCCAAACACAATTGATGAAGAATACATTAAGGGAGTGAATAAATAATGAAATTTAATAAAGTTAGAGGAACTAAAGATTACTTTGGTTTGGAAAGTAAAAAATTAGTTTATATAATTAAAGTATTTTCAGATTTATCATTCAATTTTAAGTTTGATTGTATTAAATTTCCAACAATGGAATACATAGATGTATTTAAAAGAGCTCTTGGTTCTGATACAGATATCGTAAATAAGGAAATGTATTCTTTCAAAGACAAAAAAGGAAGAGTGGTTGTGTTGAGGCCAGAAGGTACAGCACCTGTTGCTAGATTAGTTCTCGAAAATAAATTAACAGAACTAGGTCAAAAGCAAAAACTGTTTTATATCGAAAACATGTTTAGATATGAAAGACCACAAAAAGGTAGACAAAGAGAATTTATTCAATTTGGCGCAGAAGTATTAAATGCTTTTGGTTATCAAAATGATGTAGAAGTAATACTACTAGCTTATGAATTAATTAAGAAATTACAAATTAGTAAATTTGAATTAAAAATTAACTATATTGGCACTATCGATACTAGAAATAAATACAATAAAGACCTTAGAGAATATTTTAAAAAAAATATTGATAAATTATCTGATGATTCAAAAAAAAGATTGGAAACAAACGTTCTTAGAATATTAGATTCAAAAGATGAACAAGATATAGAGGTTGCATTACAAACACCCTTAATAATTGATTATCTAAATACAGAAGAATTAGAAAACTATGCAAATATCAAAAAATCATTAGATTTTTTAGACATTGAATATAGTGAAGATAAGAATTTAGTTAGAGGACTTGATTATTACAATGGAATTGTATTCGAATTCATCTCAACTGATGAAGAAAAGTTGGGATCTAAATCTACTTTAATTGGTGGAGGAAGATATGATAAACTTATCACTCAATTTGATGATTCAAAAGATGTTCCGGCAGTTGGATTTGCAGCAGGAGTTGAAAGACTAATGCTTGCATCAGAAGATTTCTTAGAACAACAAATAACAAAAGAATTTGATTATGCAGTAGTAACTACTGATATTCAATATATAAACAATGCTTTAAAAATTGCATCTCAATTAAGAGAGAAAAACTATTCGGTTGAAATTTATAGCAATGATTCAAATACAAACAAAAAAACATCAAGAGCAATCAAAGACGGAGCTAAGAATTTAGTTATAGTTTGTAAAGAATTAAACAATGATGTGCCAGAAGTAGAGGTTAAAAACCTAAAAACCGAAACTTCAAAAATGATAAAAATAGAAAACATAGGAGAAAAAAATGAATAAACATACAGTAATAGGAAAACATGCACTTGTATTACATGCAAGAGGTGAAAAAGAAATTGCAGCACAATTTTTTGTGTACGATTTCATTAGAGAAGTTAGAGTGGATCTAGAAAACTTAGAAGTTAAAGTTCTAATGAACTACGATGCAGCATACTTTAGAGTATTCCAAATTAACAAACCTGAAGATGCATCAAAAATAGAAGAGGCCGAAAAAGAAATTCTGGGGTTTTACAACGGTTTAGTTAATGCATCAATGAAATTAACACAAGAAGAAAAAACACACCTTCAAAAACAACAAAAAGAAGCTATGCAGAAAATGAAAGCTGCTCAAGAAAAAACAAAATAATATCTTCAATAAAAGAACTTTGTTCTTTTATTGAAGAGAAAAACTCTTTGATAAGAAAATGAATAACAATTTTAAATTAAACATTGATAATGTAAATCAAAAAGTACATTTAGCTGGATGAGTAAAAAAATCTAGAAGACTAGGTGATTTAATATTTATCGATTTAAGAAAAATGGATGAAATAGTTCAAATCGTTGTTAAAAAAGAAGATCCAATATATGAAATTACAAATTCATTAAGAAGTGAATATGTAATTGAAGTAAAAGGGACTGTTGTAGAAAGAAAAGATAAGAACAGTAACATTCCTTCAGGAGATATTGAAATTTCAGCAAGTGATATAGTTATAGTTTCAAAAGCAAAACAAACACCAATGATAATTGATGATGAAACTGATGCTTTAGAACCAATTAGAATGGAATACAGATATCTTGATATTAGAAGACCTATTGTAAAAGAAATGTTAATTCAGCGTTCTAATATAAATAAAATTATAAGAAACTATTTCTTATCTAATGAGTTTATTGAAATAGAAACACCAATAATCACTAAACCAACTCCAGGTGGAGCAAATGAATTAAAAGTGTTATCAGCAAATCATCTAGATAAATATTATTCATTAGTTCAATCACCACAAATTTATAAACAATTATTAATGTATGGCGGAATTGATAAATACTTCCAAATTGCAAAATCATTTAGAGATGAAGATTCTAGAAAAGACAGACAATTAGAATTTACACAAATTGATTTAGAAGTTGCATTCACTAACGAAGAAGAAATACAGGGAATTACCGAAAGGCTTCTTAAAGACATTTGAAAAGAATCAAAAGGAATTGACATTAAGATTCCTTTTGAAAGAATGACTTACCAATACGCAATTGATAATTATGGGTCAGATAAACCTGATACTAGATTTGAAAATAAACTTGTTGATTTATCAGATGAGTTAAAAGATTCAGAAATAAACTTTATATCAAATGCTATTAAAGGTGGTTCATCAGTAATAGCTGTTGGATTCGAAGAAGACATTCAATCTAAATCAATTAAACAACTAGAGAAAACAGCACAAGAAGAAGGAGCATCTGGATTAGCTTGAATAAGAATTGAAGATGGTAAATTAGTAAATGGTTCTATAAAATTATTTACTGACAAAGAAATAGCAGATCTTTCTTTTAAAATTGGTAAAACTACAACAATACTATTCACTGTAGGCGAAAAAAAACTTTCTCAAGAAATAATGGGTAGAGTTAGAATTTCGGTAGCACAAAAGTTCAATCTAACGAACGCAAAACAATTTAACTTCTTATGAATAACAGCTTGACCATTATTTGAAAAGAATAAGGAAGGAAAACTTGAAAGTGCACACAATCCTTTTACAGCAGTAGCTAATGATCAAATTGATAATCTTATGAATGGTGAATCAGAAGGACTGTTTTCAAGAGCATATGATGTTGTACTAAATGGAAATGAAATTGGTGGTGGATCAATAAGATTTAATAATTTGGAACAACAATACAAAGCTTTTGAGATAATGGGGTTAGGAAAAGAAGAAATTGATGAAAATTTTGGTTGATTTCTAGAAGCTTTTGAATATGGAATTCCATATCATGGTGGTATTGCCTTAGGGATTGATAGAATATTAGCAATAATGTTTAATAAGAACTCAATTCGTGATGTAATAGCCTTCCCAAAATCAACAAAGGGAACAGACGAAATGACAAAAGCACCAATAGACTTAAAAGGGAAAAATTAATATTATGAATATAGCAAATTACAATACAACAAGTGGATGAGAATACTTAGGATTAGCAATATTACTATTAACAATTGTGTTTTTAGTAGTTGCAATCATGGTTTATTCAAACTGATTAAAATGAGGACCACTTTTTAAGTTAAAATGAGCCAAAACAAAAACAAGTATTGTATCACCATTTATAAAGAAAAATGTGTCTATTAAAAAAGACGAAATAGTCATTGATGAAGAATACAAAGCAAAAATTAATAAACAATTATCTGATGCTAGAACACCTCAAGAAATATTAGAGGCACAAGAAATAAAAGAAGAATATGACAAAGAAATCAAAAAATTTGAAGCTAGGCTTGAAGCAAACAAAACTGGACCTAAAGGTATTAAAAAATGAACTAATAAATTGTTCACTGGCGATAATGATGAAAAGAAACCTGTTGAAAAATCTGTAGAAGAACAAGAACAAGAACAAG
>JAUXHI010000008.1 GCA_030621645.1 Mycoplasmataceae bacterium | reverse complement strand
TCCACCACCTACAAGAAGTGAGAATATAAAGATAATCAACATTCCTTTAAGTAGGAAAGATTTTCTATCTTGTAGTTCTTTAGCAGTATAATCTTTCTTTTTCTTAGCCATTGTCTTTTCCTTTATCTCTATCTTTTAGTACAACAATTATTTTATCAAAATCAACTTTTATAAGTCCTGAAGTTATTCCATCCAATTTATAGTTTGAATAACCTTTAACTTCTAAATGTCCTTTTTCTACTGTTGAAATAAATGGTGTGTGTTCTGCAAATATTGTTTGATATCCATTGGCAGTATTTATATTTAAAGATTCTGCCTCTGCAGAATATAAAATACCATTTCTATCAAATATATTTATCATTACTAATTTACTCATTATTTTACTTCGCTAATATTCCCTTTATTAAGGAATGCAGATTCTGGTTTATTATCATGCTTCCCTTCAATGATTTCTTCAAAACCTATAATTGTTTCTTCTAATGTAACAAACTTACCATGTAGTCCTGTAAAAGCTACAGCAACGTGGAATGGTTGTGAAAGGAAGTTTCTTATTCTTCTTGCTCTGTTAACTAATGTTTTATCTTCATCAGAAAGTTCTTCCATACCTAGAATTGCAATAATATCTTGCAAGTCTTTATATCTTTGAAGAATTGATATTACATTGTTGGCAACATTGTAATGTTTTTCACCAACAATATCCATAGCTAATAAAGCTGAGTTTGATCCAAGTGGATCAATAGCTGGGAATAGTCCTAGTGCTGCTTGTTGCCTCGAAAGAACAAGTGATGCATCAAGGTGTGTAAATGTTGTAGCAGGCGCAGGGTCAGTAAGGTCATCGGCAGGTACATAAACAGCTTGAACTGATGTGATTGAACCATCTCTTGTAGATGTAATTCTTTCTTGCAGTTGACCCATTTCTGTAGCAAGTGTTGGTTGGTAACCAACAGCTGAAGGCATACGTCCAAGCAATGCTGAAACTTCAGAACCAGCTTGAGAAAATCTGAAGATATTATCTATGAATAATAGAATATCTTGTTTGTTTACATCTCTAAAGTGTTCTGCAATAGTAAGTCCAGTAAGAGCAACTCTAAGTCTGGCTCCTGGTGGTTCGTTCATTTGTCCAAATACTAATGCTGTTTTGGCAAGAACT
Source organism: Mycoplasmataceae bacterium (assembly GCA_030621645.1). GTDB lineage: Bacteria > Bacillota_I > Bacilli_A > Mycoplasmatales > Hepatoplasmataceae > JAUXHI01. Next base: position 20,487 of record JAUXHI010000008.1, on the reverse strand, counting down.
CCTGAAGCTTTCATTTCAAAGTAAAGGTCATTACCTTCTCTAGTTCTTTCTCCAACCCCAGCGAAGACAGATAGTCCACCATGTTCTGAAGCAATGTTGTAAATAAGTTCTTGAATAAGAACTGTTTTACCAACTCCAGCACCACCAAATATTCCTGCTTTTGATCCTTTAGCAAAAGGAACAAGAAGATCGATAACTTTAATTCCTGTTTCAAATAAATCAAGTGAATCAGTTAATTCATCAAATTTAGGTGCTTCTCTATGAATTGGTGCAGTTGTTTTAGTTTTAGGTTCTGGTTGATTATCAATTGCTTTCCCTAAAACATTAAGCATGCGTCCAAGAACTTCATCTCCAACAGGAATTGTAATTGGTGCTCCTGTGTCAACAACTTCCATTCCTCTTAGTAATCCATCTGTAGGACCCATAGCAATAGTTCTAACAAGCGAATCCCCAATAGAAGACGCAACTTCAACAACAAGTTGTTCTTTGTTCTCTAGTTCGATAGTTAAAGCGTTAAGTATTTCAGGTAACTTTGTACCTTCGAACTTAACTTCTATAACTGGCCCTATAATTTTTGATATTTTTCCTGTATTTTTCATGTTTTATTTTAAAGCTTCTGCTGCTCCTATAATTTCTGAAATCTCTTGTGTGATTTTAGCTTGTCTTGTTTTGTTTAACGTTCTTTTTAGTGAATCAATCATATCCTGACCATTCCTTGTTGCGCTATCCATTGCTTGTTTTCTTGAAACTTGTTCACTTAAGTCAGCCTCTTTTAGTAATCAGTTAATAATTATGTCTAAATATATACTGATTGCCTTTGGATATAAAGATTGTACTTTTGGTTCAAAATCATAGTAATCTTTTTCCCTCTTATGAGAATTACTGTCATCTTCTTTAATTTGTACATCTTCTGGGTTGAGCGGCAGTAGTGACAATACCGTAGATTCTGTATCTAATTGTGAAAGAAATTTCGAATATACAATAGATACTTTATAACCATCTTTTCTATATGATTTAAGAATATGATTCGTTAATTCACCTAGACCATCTTTTCTAATAGAGTCTAGCGATATATAGTCATAGTCATCAGAAGAAAGATTTAATGAATTTATTAGAGAATTGGCTTTCTTACCGATAAGTAATAACTTATCACCACTCTCATAAACTTTATTTATTTTTTTCGTTACATCAATATTGTAACTACCTGCAAGTCCCAAGTCAGAAGTTAATACCACATAGTAATTATGTTTAAATTCAACTTTAAATTCAAGTGAATTTTCCATTCTTAATATTGAATCTTGTAATAGACCAATATACTCTTTGAATTTATTGTATTCCTTCAAAGCTTTTTGTGATTTAACTGTAGACATTAGAAACAGGGCTTTAGTTATTTTATTTATTGATTGAGTAGAATTTATTCTATTCTTTATTTCCTTCTGAGTTTGCATGATTTGTAATTTATTTTTTTCTGTTTGTTGTGTTTACTAGTGTAATTAGTTTATCTGTAATTTCAGATTTTAATTTATCATCTAATTCTTTTGCAGAATTAAGTTTCTTTTTAAGGTCATCAAAAGTTTTATCATTAGTGATATAGTCTTTGATTAGTGCCATTTTTTTAACATCAGCGTTAGCAAATAATTTTTGCTTAATACCAAATAAGATTATTGTTTGTGTTCCTTGGTCTAATGGTGAATTAATTGGTTGTTTTAATAACTCTTCAATTTTTGAACCATTATCTAAAAGATTTTTTGTGTTTTGATCTACATCAGATGAGAATTCAGAGAATCCTTTAATTTCTTCATAAGAAGCAATTGCATTCATTAATCCTGACGCTGCTTCTTTAAGCACTTTAGTTTGTGCAGAAGAACCAACTCTCGAAACTGATAAACCAGCATCAACAGCAGGTCTTTGACCTGAGTTGAACTTATCAGTCATTAAGAATATTTGTCCATCAGTAATAGAGATTACATTGGTTGGGATATATGCCGATATATCACCATCTTGTGTTTCTATAATTGGTAGGGCAGTTATTGAACCTCCACCATTTTCTTTGTTCATTTTACCTGATCTTTCAAGTAATCTTGAATGAAGATAGAATACATCTCCAGGGTAAGCTTCCCTGCCTGGTGGTCTTCTTAAAAGTAATGATATTGATCTATATGCTACAGCATGTTTTGATAAATCATCAAGTATGATTAATACATCTTGACCTTGAGCCATTCATTCTTCAGCCATAGACATTCCTGAGAATGGCGCAATATATTGTTCGGCATCTGAATCAGCAGCTGTCGCAGCTACTATTGTAGTGAATTCTAATGCACCTTTTGCTTCTAACTTAGCAGCTATCTGAGAAAGTGTATGAGCTTTTTGTCCGATAGAAACATATACAACTTTTACGTCTTTACCAATTTGATTTAATATAGTATCTACTGCAATAGTTGTTTTTCCTGTTTTACGATCACCAATAATAAGTTCACGTTGTCCTCTACCAATTGGAACAATTGAGTCAATTGCAAGAATTCCAGTTTCCATTGGAGTGTTAACTGATTGTCTTGTCATAATACCTGGCGCAACTTTTTCAACATGTCTAAAATTTTTAAATTTAATAGCTCCTTTGCCATCAACTGGATTACCAAATACATCTACAACTCTACCTAACAATACATCTCCTACTCCAGTTTCAACAACGACTTTAGTTCTAATAACTTTATTCCCTTCAGTAAGTTGTGAATAATCTCCAAATAAGGCAACACCAATTGTGTCTTCTTCAAGGTCAAGAACCATTCCTAATACTTTATTAGGAAATTCTAGGATTTCTCCTGCCATTGTTTCATATAGACCCGAAACTGTTGCAATACCGTCAGCAACTGAGATAATCTTACCTTCAGCTGATAATGTTGCTTCTACTTTATAATTCTTTATTCTATCTTTTAATATTGTTGATAGTTCTTTTGCCATTATTTGTTCCTCATTGCTTTAACTAGGTCAATCGTTCTTTGCTCAACAGAGTTATCGATAACATAGTCATCAATAGTAATCTTTGCTCCTGCAATTAATGTTTTGTCCATTACATTTTTAAGTTTAATTTTCTTTTTAAGTTTTATTGAAAGTTTTTCTTCAAATTCCTCAATCTTTTCTTTCTGAATTTTTTGTGTTGAGAATATTATTCCTTCAGTAAGACCATTTAACACATTATATTTCTTTCTAAACTTAGTAAGAATGTATTCAATCTTATTAAATGCTTTGTTATCTATAATAACTAACATTCAATTAATGAATAATCTATCAAACTTCATTTGAATAAATAGACCTTCCTTCTCTTTTGTATCTATTCATGGATCTGATAAATAATTTATCAATCCCTCATATTCTGAAGCAAGCATTAATAGTTCTTCAGAGTCCTTCATAAAAGTATCAAGAAGTTTAGCTTCTTGAGCAGCTTCATATCCAGCATCTGTAAGGTTGATTGCTTCTAAGTAATCCATTATTTAATTTTCCTTAATAGGTCATCTATTAATTTTTTGTTTGTTTTTTCATCAATTTGTTTTTCAATAATTTTTGATGCAGCTAAAATGGCAATGTCAGAAATATCTTCCATTGCTTGTTGTTTCATTTCTGCTTGCACTTCAGTTCCTAATTTTTTTGCTTTCACAAGAATTGACTTAGCTTCATCTTTAGCCTTAGTAATAATTTCTTTTTTGCTACTTGTGGCTTCTACTTTCGCTGATGAAATAGTTCTTTCATATTCAATTACAGCTTTCCCAAGTTTATCTGCTGATTTGTTCTTGTTTTTCTCTGCAATTTCATTTGATGCGAATGCATCATCGATTTCTTTTTGAACTAATTCAGTTCTTGTTTGTACCATTCTTCTAATTGGGATAAATCCAAATCAAGTAATGATTACAAAGAATATCATTAATGTAACTAAAGCGCCAAGAACAAGGTAAAGCACTTGCATGCCTGGCTGACTCCCAGTCGCTATTGGTTGTTCTGCAAATTGTGTTAAATTGAATAATGTATTCATTTATTTTTAAATCCTATGCAATAAATATGATCATAATTGCTATGACAAGTGAATACAGTCCAGCCGATTCAGTAATTGCCATTGAAATAATCATTGTTGATCTAATTTTTGCTTCAGCTTCAGGATTTCTTGCTACACCTTCTACGGCTTTAGCTCCAATGATTCCTTGTCCTATACCAATACCTAGCATACCTATTGTAGTTATGCCAGCACCAATGTATAGTCCTCATGAAACAGTTTTTTCTGCGGCGGCGGCATAAAGAGAGATATTTTCTACTGGCGGCGTCAATACATTTGTGTACATTAACGTTGCAACTACTGCTGCTACAATAGCGTATGTAGCGTATCTTAAATTTCTAAATGTTAATAATTTTTTCATAATTTCCTTTCATCTAATAATCTTATATGGTTCTACAGTCTGACCATGTTGGATTATTTGGCTTTTAATTCTTTCTTTTGTTCATGTTTTTGAAGAGCAAGTTCATGTTTGTGCTTTTTCTTCTCTGCATAATATTTCTTTCTTTCTTTTCTATTGAATCCGTACCCATATTCATTTACTCAGTATATTGCTGTTAAGGCTACAAAGACAAATGTTTGGATTAGTGATAAGAACACAGATACAATTGATCATCCTCATGATCAGAACGCACTCATTAATGGTCATACAATTAATCATGATGCATCATCAGTAAGTGTAACTAATATTATTTCAACTATTTCTCCAATAAACCCTGATGCTAGTGTTGCAGCAAACAACCTAACCGATAATGAGATAAATGGTGCAAATTGTGAAAATAGGTTTGTGGGATTTGAATATTTTTGTTTTATATATTTTCATACACCAGTAGAGAATATCCCTACTACAAATATTCCTAACATTGTAATTGTCGCCAACGTCATAGTGAATAATATATTTGCAGGTAATGATGGGAAACCAAATAATGGTAATAGTGATAATACAAATATGTAGTTGAATAATGTAAATAGGTACGGAATAACAAATTTCATTTTTCCATTCAGCATGTCATCAAACATATTGTAAAAACCAGTTACATACATTTCAGCTACCATCAGCATCCCTGTTGGGGCTTTAAGTGGATTTTGTTTTTTAAGTTTATGAAATATAAATAAAACCAACGCAATAGTAAGTACTGCACCAGTTCCTAGTGATCATAAAAAATTCAGATTGTCAAACAAAAACATTGTATCCATAATTAATTTTTCTTAGTAAGTATTGGTAAGAATATCAGTGATAAACTAATTGCTGTATAACCCATAATAAAGGCTATAGAGTTAATTGGTTCAAGTAATGCTTGCTTACCATCTGTATAGATTAAATTTATTCCTCAAATTATTGTACAAAACATTGTAATACCTAATCCAATGGTTAAAATTAATTGACCTCAACTACTAATAAGAAGTGATTTGGTTTTGTTTATAAATGTAAAAAATAATCCTAAGTTAACTCAAGACAATGTAATACCTAAAAGTATTCCATATAAATATTGAGTCCCTAATATCAGTAATATTAAACCTATTATTATTGAGATCACTGATGAAAATAAACCCATAAACATAAATTGATGTTTTAATGAAGAATTTTCATTAATTCAATATTTGCTATTACTTATTTTCTTGCTTATTTGTTTCATTTGCTGCATCTTTTTTGATTTTAGCAATTCTAAAATAAATAATAATCAGTGAGATAAGTACAAATACACCCACTCCAATAATTGATCATAATAAAATCTTTACTACCTCCATAATTATACCCTTTCCTTAATTGTCGGGTTTAAAAATTTAACTATTTCAGAACAAGAATCACAGATATTTTCATTACTTATTTCTGCTTTTGGAAAAAATCTTCAACATCTTTCACATTTATGGAAATCCTTAGCTTTTTTAGCACTTATAACTTTAAGTTCTCCTTCTTCAAATGAAATATCAGCTATTAACAAGTTTCCTTTAAGATTTTGCTTTCATATTTCCAATTCTTTTGGTAATGAAAGAACAATTGATACTTCTTGAGATTTTTTAACCTCTTTAAGTTCTTCAATTGCTTTATTAACAACAGTTCTAATATCATTAAAGTCACTTAATAATTCCTTTGATTTAAAGTCTATTGTTGGATGGTTAGTTAAAAATATTGATTCTTCTTTATTTAGAAGTGTTTCATAAGCTTCTTCAATAGTTGTAGGAATAAATGGCGCTAATGTATAAAGTAACATTTGTAATCCAGTTGAGATAACATATTGTGCTTCTCTTCTTCTAGGATCATTTTCTCTTTGGATATAAATAATATCTTTTGAAATTTCATTGTAAATTGAGATAGCTCCATTATTTAACTGATTCATTATCTCTTTCATGATTGAAACATATTCATTTTTTTTATAGAATTCTTTAATTTTATGGAAAGAAGTTGAAATATTACTTAAGATAGCTTTTGAAATTGAAGTATTAACTTCAGTTGAATTATCATAACCAGAAATTGAACCAAGCATGAACCTGATAGTGTTTCTTATTTTTCTATAATCTGTTTGAACTTGCTTAAGAATATCTTCAGATATTTTTACATTATCAGTATAATCTGATGATGCAACTCATAATCTTAAGATATCGGCACCAGTAGTAGATGTTATTTCTAATGGATCAATAACATTACCACTTGATTTTGACATTTTGTCACCTTTTCCATCTGTAACAAAACCATGAGTGATTACTTTTCTATATGGTGCTTGTCCATTTAAAACTGTTGAAGTTATTAATGAAGAATTAAATCAACCTCTATATTGATCATTGCCTTCTAAATAAAGATCAGCTTTATTAATATTTAAAGCATTAAATGATGAACCTGAATCAAATCAAACATCTAGGATATCCATTTCTTTTATCATTCCTTCTACAAAAGGGATACTACTTGGTAGTAAATCTTTGATTTCTACTTTATGTCACCCTAAAATACCTTGCTCTTCATATAATTTTTCAATATTTTCTTGTAATTCTTTATTTATGATTGGTTTTTTGTTTTCGTCATAAATTATAGGAATAGGAACTCCTCATAGTCTTTGCCTTGATATTCCTCAATCATTTCTGTTTTCAGTCATATCAATAAGTCTTTGTTCTCCCCAAGAAGGAAACCATTTAGCCTCTTTAATATTTTTAATTAATTCATCTTTTATTTTAGATATTGAAACGAATCATTGCTTAGTAGCTCTATAAACCACAGGTTTCTTTGTTCTTCAATCAATTGGAACAGAGTGTGTAAATTTACTTGAAAATAATAAACCTTCCTTCAGATCAGCTAAAATCTCTTTATTTGCTTTCAAATAGAACATACCATCATATTTTCCAGCATTTTGCATATGTCCCTTATCATCTATTACAACGATAAGATCAATATTGTTTTCTTTTGTAATTATGAAGTCATCTTCTCCATGACCACCAGCAATATGTACAATGCCTGTTCCGCCATCAATTGTTACATGGTGACCAAATACAAGTTTTGATTTATTACCATTTAATGGATTGATAGCTTCTTGACCAATATAATCCTGTGGATTAAAGTTTTTAACGAACTTAAACTCAACATCCATTTTGTTTTCTAGAACACCCTTAAGACTCTCGGCTAATACATATTTTTCATTATGTAATTCATAAACTGAATATTGAATGTCTTTTCCAAATGCTAAAGCTACATTAGCTGATAGTGTTCAAGGTGTTGTTGTTCAAATTAGAATGTTTAAGTCATTAAGTTTAAATTTAACAAATATTGAATCAGATTCTTTATCTACATATTCAATTTCTGCTTCTGCTAGTGCAGTAACTGATGATCATGATCAATATACTGGTTTTAAATCTTGATAAACAAGATCTTTATTTAACATTGCATGAAATATTTCAATTTCTGCTTTTTCATATTTAGGATCTAAAGTTACATATCTTTTTTTATAATCTGTGAACATGTTAAATGATTTAAATTGTTCAATTTGATTTTTAACTTGTTCTAAAACATATTCTTTTGCTTTAATTAGGTATTCTTCTTTACCAATTTCACTCACTTTAAAACCTAATTGTTGAATTTTGTTTTCAATTGGTAAACCATGTGTATCGAAACCAATCCTTCAATCCACAGGTCTATTATTCAATAGTTTTTCTCTTACAATAATATCTTTCAATATCTTATTAAGAGCATGTCCAACATGAATGTTTCCATTTGCATATGGGGGACCATCATGAAGCACAAATAAGGATCCTGTTTTAGAATCATTTATTTTATTTAATAAGTTATTAGTTTTTTTGATAAACAAAGGATCCTTTTGTTTAAGGTTCCCTTTCATTTCAAATGAAGTTTTTGGCATAAATAATGTATCTTTATATTCCATTGTTATTTTAGTTTCTCTAATATTTTATCAAAGAGTTCAGCTGTTGGCATATCTTCTTTAATATCATTTATAAATGTAGCTAATATTTTTTTACTATTTATATCTAAATTTATCTTATTATCATAAGCAAAAGTCTCAAGAATGTTTTTCGCATTTGCTTGAGACTTTGTTATTTCTTCTATAATTGTTTTAATATCTTTATTCATCTATATTATTTGATTTATTAATTATTAGTCTTCAATAATTAATTCATTATCAAATGAGTCTAATAACTCAACTGATGGAGATAATAAATATGTTTTAGGGGCAACTTTTTTATATTTACCACCCAATACACTTAATGCTCCAGATACAAAGTCAATTAATCTAATTGATTCTGTTCTTGAAATATTTGAAAGATCTACAAGAATAACATTGTTGTCTGTTAATTCAGCAACTATTGTTTTTGCTTCTCTGAATTCAATTGGTGAAAATTTAACTAATTGAACTTTTGATTTTGGTGATACTTTTGATTTAAATTTATTAAACATTGTTTATCCTTTATTAATCTTTCTGTAGCATTTCTTCAATGCTAGTTATGTCGTCGTCGTCGTCAAGCATTTTTAATGATGCTAATATATCATCTTCTTCTGGTTCTGGTGAATTGCTTTCTGCATTTTTTATTATCGAAGGATTTATAGGTACTTCTTGTGTAAATCCACTTCTGTATTTTTCAATATCAACTTCATTGTCGAATAATGCTTTAGCATAATCTGCTGTTGAAGAACCAGTTAGCAGTTGGTCATCTTTAACTGAAGTAATACCTGTAGCTATTACTGAAACAACAATTTCATCTCCCATATTTTCATCAATTGTAACTCCAAATATAACATCAATATCTGATGTTGTTGAAGCTTCCTTAATTGTTTGTACAGCTTGTTGCGCTTGATTAATTGTAAGTACTTTTGGTCCACCAAGAACATTTACTATAGCATGATCCGCACCTTCGATTGAAGATTCGAGAATTGGTGAGTTAATAGCTTGGATTGCCGCTTCCACAGCTGCATTTTCTCCTTGAGCTTTACCAGTACCAATAAGAGCTGTCCCTTTATCTTTTAATACTGCTTTAACATCAGCAAAGTCTAAGTTAATTAGTGAGTGTTTTGTAATTAAGTCAGTAATTGTTCTTACTGCTTGTTTAAGTATTGCATCTGCATATTGGAAAGAATCTGTTAATGGAATTCCTCCTAATTCATGAAGAAGTCTATTATTTGATATGATTATTACTGAATCAACTTCTTTTGCAAGTGCTTCTAATCCTTCTGTGGCATTGTGTCCTCTAATATTTCCTTCAAATGAGAATGGTGTAGTTATTATAGCAATAACTAGTGCGCCTTCTTCTTTTGCTGTCTTAGCAATGATAGGGGCTGCTCCTGTTCCTGTTCCACCACCCATTCCTGCTGCTACGAATACAAGGTCCGAACCTTTAAGTGCTTCTTTAATTTGATCAATTGATTCTATTGCGGCTTTTTGTCCTATTTCAGGATTTGCTCCAGCTCCTAAACCTTTTGTTAAAGTTTCTCCGAGAATTATTTTTTTGCTTACTTTTGAATCTTTAAGTGCTTGTTTATCTGTATTTGAAACAATAAATTCAATTCCATGAATTTTATCTTCCTTCATTTTGTTAACAGCATTTGATCCACCACCACCAACTCCGATTATTTTGATTGATGCTATTTTCTCATCGTTTCTTAGTATGTATTCTCTATCTATTTGTTCAAACATAATTTCTCCTTATATGTAATTAAATTGTTTTGCTATTCTATCCATGAATCCTGAGATATTTCTCAAAATGCTTGTTGAATGCTTGCCTTTATTTAATTGTATTTCATTTTCCTTATTGTTTTCTTCATTTTCAAATTCTTTTGCTAATTTATTGAATATTCCTTTACATGTCAACGCTGCATTTGTAGCAATTCCTACTGTATTCATTTTGAATACTAATACAGATTCAATATCCAACGAAGTTTTTGAATATGTTTCAAATCCTTTTAATGTTGATATTTCTCCTGAAAATAATATTGCTGGGTTTAAATCTTTTAATGGTTCTAGTTTTGAAGCAATAGTACCAAATATTTGATTAACGGTTTCAGTAATATATCTTGAAAGATCTTTTTTAGAATATGCTACTTCTGTTCCATCATCATTTTTTGAAATGTAAATTACTTTATTGTCTTCAACTGATTCAGGCGGTATTTCACCTAAAGATTTAAACAATTTCTTAGCTGACATTTTTGAAATATTCATTTTCTCAGAAATATTTGCATATATTATATTTAAACCATTCAATTGTTTAAATGAACTAATATACTTTCTTTCTTTAAAAATGTTTATAACTGTAAATTTTTCCTCAATGTTAACATTAAATATAAATCCGTATGAGTTACCATATGATTTTAATGCGTGTTTGTTTACTTTATGCGATGCTATAACTTGATTAATTGTTATCTGTTCTCTTTCAAAAGCTGATTGAATCTCCTCAAGGAATGTAGTTGATATCATTTCATATGTGAATGATACATCTTGTAATAGTTTATATAAATTTTTGTTAATTTTATTAATTGAAATGCCAATTACTGACAAACCTTTAAATTCTTTTTTAAGATCACTAAATATGTTTTGTTTAATTTTATTTTTAGTAAAATCTAAAGATAAAGATTTATTTTCAGTTCTAATAAAAGTCCCTGTTGTATTCAAAACTAAAACTGTTTTAGTTATTTCAGGCAATGAAATAATTTTCTTTAGATCAGTTTTCATTTCATTTATTCAGGTACCGTCAAAATTTACCTCTTCAGTTTCAACTGCTGCTCTAAAAGCATATTGCTTTTGAAATAGAACACGTCATTTGTTTTGTGACAATGTTGATAAAGTGATATTTGTGTGCGTATCTTTAATTTCAATTAATAAATTTCTATTCATAGTCATTAACCTTTGTTATCGTTCTAAGTTTGGAAGATCTTGAAGCTTTATTTTCTTCAACTTCTTGTTTAGAAGGATAAATAGTCTTGTGTGTTTTAAAAAACTTTTCATTTCCCATTTCTGATATTTTTTCAATATTCTTGAGATTATAGAACACGTCTTTTGTAATCTTATCTTCAAGTGAATGAAATGTAATAACAGATACAGTTGCACCAATATTTATAAGCTTTGAAGCTTGTAGTAGTGAATCTTCAATTGCATTAATCTCATCATTAACCTCAATTCTTATTGCTTGGTAAACATTCTTTGATGGATGTTTATCCTTAGAGAACCCTTTAATGTCCTTTATTATTTCGTTAAATTCAATATTGGTTTCAATTCTGTTGCTTTGTCTTCTAAGGACAATCTCTCTTGCTAATTGAAGATTTCTTTTTTCATCACCATATTTACGTAGTATGTTAGCCAAGTCTTTTTCACTATACTTATTTAATACTTCAATTGCTGACAATGATTGATTCTGGTTCATTCTCATATCTAATTTAGAATCACCATGATATGTAAACCCTCTCTTCACATCAGTTAATTGATAATACGAAGTTCCTAAGTCATATAATATTCCATCAATTTTGTTGATATTAAGCTTTTTCAAATTTTTTTCAAGATTTCTAAAATTATCATTAACAAACATTATGTTAGTAAATTTAGATAGTCTTTTCTTTGCTTCTTCCAATGCATTAATATCTTGATCAAATGCTATTACTTTCCCGTCAACTGCTTTTTCTGCGATCTTAGCTGTGTGACCTCCAAGTCCTAATGTTGCATCAACATAAATTCCTGTTTTTTTAATATTTAATGAACTTATGGATTCTTTTTCAAGTACTGAATAATGTTTCATTATTTTTTTGAGATTTCTTCTGCTGCTTCTTCTAGTGAAGTTTTATTGTTCATTTGTTTTCAGCTTTGAGCAGAATGTATTTCTATTCTATTCCCAACACCTACAACATAAACTTTTTCTTTTATGCCTACAGAGTTCATTAATGTTTTTGGTAAATTAATTCTTCCTTTACTATCAATTTTAAGTTCATCTGAATTACCAAGTATTAATCTTTGTAAGGTTCTAGAAGCTTTATCGAGTGGATCAAGATCATTAAGTCTTGATTCTCAAGACTTAAATTCATCTGCACTTCTAAGAACAAGTGAGTTTTCAAATTCAGCAGAAACAAAGACTGTCGATTTCAAAGCTTTTCTAAACTTTGATGGAACAGACATTCTTCCTTTGTTATCTATTAAGTTTTCATAGTTTCCTCTAAATTTCATATTTCCCACTATATCCCACTAACTTTATTATATATGAATATTTCTTTAATTTATATAGTTTTTTGCATAAAAAAATGGCCAAATAATTGTCCATTTTAGTAATTATCAAGTATTGCATTTATTAATGGTGGTGTTTTTAAATCATTGAATTTTTTAGCATATTCTATTGATTCGTCTATGACAATACTTTTTGAGTTCTTAAACAATTTTATTTCAGCTAATCCATTGATCAAGATTGCTCTTTCTAAAAAATTCATTCTCTCTCATTTTCAATCATTTGGCAAATTAGGTTTTAATTCACTAACTAATAAATTAAGGTTCTCCAGGATTGTTTTAATTGTATTGGCTTCTGCATCAACAAATTCTGTTTTAAGTTCAACTGAATATTGTTCTTCAGACATGTTTGTAATCAAAACATTATAAATGAAGTTTATTCTATCTTCCCTATTGTAAAGAGATTGTTTCATTATTTTTCTTTAATGTCTACTACTTTTTTTGATTTGTAAAAACCACAGTGTTTGCAAACTTGATGTGGTTTAATATTATTTCCACAGTTATCACAACCTACAGTTGTAGGCATTGCTGCCCTTTGGTGTGTTCTTCTTTTTGCTTTTCTAGTTTTCGAAGTTCTTCTTTTTGGAACTGGCATAATTATTCTCCTTAGATTTCTCTTTTAACTCTATTAATTATAACTAATTTAGTTAATATCTTCTATTCTAATTTCAGAATAGAATAACTTTTCTTTGATTTTATCAAGTCTAATGTATTTAAACTCTCTTAATATTTTTGGATGTATTTCTCCAATAACCCCTATTTCATCACCTTTATATTTAATTACTGATGCAATATATGGATTTAATAAATCATTTTTCTTGTCTTCAAATTCAATTTGTGAAAGATTAACATTAATAGATATTAATGTTTTTTCAACAATGGCTTTTGTAGCTAGGATTGGTTCTTCTTCATTTATTTTAGTATCATTAAGAATTCCTAATGAATAAATTGGCTTTCCTTCATAAAAGATATTTGATAGTTCGAAGATTCTTATATCTTCTATATCTTTATGATAGTTATGACTATGAACATCAATTAATCCTTTTAACAATGATGTTTGTACTGTGTTGTATTTGAATGAATAATTTTCTTTTAGTTTTATTCTTTCTTTAATATCATTGATGTTATATTTATCAGCTTCTTCTGAAGTAACTAATTGATAAGTTTTAACTTCATGGAAACCAAACTTAGTTAGTTCTTCAACAATTTCTTTTAAATGCTTTTTATGAAGCTCAACAGGAGCTTTTTTATTGATTGTTTTCAATTCCTTTGGAATTATGTTTTCAATTCCATAAACCCTAACAAACTCTTCAATAAAGTCTTGTTGAGTAACAACATCTTCTCTATAAGAAGGAATCTCAACAATATTAGATTTTAGTTTAAAATCTAATCTATTCAAGATGTCAAATGCATCATCGATATTTATTTCTTGACCGATATAGTTTGAAATATATTTCTGATTAATAGTTATTTCTCTAATGTTCTTAATCACATTAATCACTACATCTGATGCTTCAGATATGAAATTAGAATGTTTTGAAGCATTAATAAAGATTTGTACTGCTAAATTAAGATTGTAAGCCAATGAGCCTTTGCCATCATTAATAGTTAATGTTACTATGTCTTGTTCAACATTGACAACAACACCTGTTATTAAGTTAACATATTCAATAACATCATTAATTGTGTTTGTTGGTTTAATTGATGAATGATATAGAAGGGCTTTGACTTTAGGGCAAGTCTGCCCTCCGTCAATAGAATTAATTTTAAGTGTTGCTTCATTTTTTGTTGCTGATTCAACTAATTCAAAATTAGTTTCAGGAGTTAATGAAGGTGGGGCAAATTCCACTTTCATAAATGCCGCAAGTTCTTTTGCCATCATTATGTATGAATTAGCATATGTTCTATCAGGTAATATTAGTAAATCAAATATATCTGTATCCATAAACACTGCTTGTTCTGCTGATCCACCAAGTTTTGAATCATCTAGAATAACAATGTTGTTTATGTTTTCATCTTCAACTAAGCTTTTGTCAAATCCACCAATTTCTGAAATAGATAATACCATTCCATTTGAAACAATGCCTCTTAATTCTTTTGGTTGAAGTTGAACATCTCCAACAAATGAACCTGGTATAGCATGTATTACTGTTTGGTCAGTTTTAATATTTTTACCACCACATACAACATCGTAAGTAGTTCCGTCTGTTTCAACTTGACAGAATGATATTTTATCAGCATTAGGATGTTGAACACATTTAATTGTTCTCCCAATTTTAACTCCTTTAGTTATGAATGCAGATTCAATATTTTCAACTTCATAAGCCATTTGAGTAAATAAATTAATTAACTCACTATTAGAAGGAATTGGCGCATCAATAAAATCAAATAATTGATTAATTAAAAATTTCATTAGTTACCACCTTTCTTATAGTTTTTAAGAAACTCAATATCATTAATATAAAAGCTTCTTATATCTTCAACTTTATATTTAAGCATAACCATTCTTTCAAGACCAACGCCTGCTGCAAAACCTTGAATTTCATTTGGGTCTTTAGAAACATTAAGAATTACTTGGTTATTTAACATACCAGAACCCAATACTTCCATTCAACCATCTTTTCATGTAATATCAACTTCATAAGAAGGTTCAGTAAATGGGAAATATGATGGTCTAAATCTAATTTTAGTATTTTTTTCAAATATTATTTTCATTAATTCACTTAAAGTTCATTTCAGATTAGCAATTGAAATATTTTCACCAATGTTAAAAATATCAATTTGATTAAACTGAAATGAATGAGTTGCATCATTATCATCATTTCTGAAAACTGGTCCAATTGAATATGATTGGAATATTTTTGAAGTTGTTGCTTCTAGTTCTCTGGCAGTTATATTTGTTGCATGAGTCCTTAATACCTTTTCATCTTCTTCAAGATAAAAAGTATCTTGCTTTTGTCTTGTAGGATGATTTTTAGGTAAGTTGAGAATATCAAAATTATATTTCTCTTCTTCAACTTCAATTCCGTGAGCATAATGGTAATTCTTGTTATCAAAAAAGTCTTGAATAAGAAAAGTCATTTCTGTCAACGGGTGTACTGTTCCATTTAATTCAGTTAAAGTAATTGAAGGATTATTGATTGGGTTATCGCGTTCAATTAAAACAAAAACGTTTTCTAAATCAGATTTCTTTTCATTAAGAATAGCTCCTATTTTTTCAGTATATTTTTTTATCTGATCACCAATAGCTGCTTTATTGTCTGCAGTTTTAATTGATTCTTTTAATTCATTAAAAAAAGCAGACTTTGAAGTATATTTAGCTTTAATTTGCTTTAGTGCTTCTAAGTCTTTTACTTGTTCAATATCAATTTTTAAATCTTCAATTATTTTATTAATCATATTATCTGTGTTCTTTTATAAATGCATCAAGTTCTTGCACAGAAAGATATCCCATTTTTCTGGAAACTTCTTTTCCGTCCTTCATTATTACTAATGTAGGTATTGATTGTACATTTGCTGCCGCTGCCGCTGCTGATTCTTCATCAACATTAATTTTTATATAAATTTCACTATTATTATTTGCATATTCTTCAAAGACAGGTCCAAACATTTGACAAGGACCACATCAAGAAGCAAAATAATCAACAATAATTAATTTGTTTATTGATGCTTCTTGATTCAGAATTTTTTGTGTTCCATTTTTTATAATCATATTATTGTGCGTTTATAAATGTAATGATTCTATCAAACATTGCATATTGTCCTTTGTTAAGTGCATTGAAGTGAGATTCATTTGCTTCTAAAAGTGTTAGTTTATTTTTAATAGTATCTAATTTCTCATCAAGTATTTTTTTAACTTTTGCATTTTGTGTGAACTCATCATTTTGAGATCAAACTAAAAGAATATTTTTTCCTTTAAGTTTTGATAGATATTTAATTTGTTTTTTTCTAAAGATGTTTATGTTTAAAGCAATGGTAATAGGATATATTTCAGCTACTCCTCTACTTTTCAACATCTTCATTCTTTTATATCTTTCTTTACCAAGAGTTTTCTTCATTTTTCTTCATTTTTTAACATTTTTAAATAAAACTTTTATTCAACCCTTAAAGTTAATATAGAATGCTGGGTACATAGCCATAAAAGATTTAACATTATTATTCTTAGCAGCTAATCTAAATGATGCTACCGCTCCCATTGAATAGCCAATCAAAATAACTTCTTTATCTTTATATTTATCAAGGAATGAATCAATTTTGTTTTTCATGCTTCTTCATGAAAGAGTTGATTTATCATGATTGTCATATCAATCTTCAGCTTTTTTAATAGGATATTTTGTTTTTCCTTCTGCATATTCATAAAGATTACAAAAGTCATCATAGCCCCTTTTTTTAAAGCCATGAATTAATACTACGATTTTTTGTTTTTGATTATTTTCCATTATTTTGATATTTCATACATTGCGATTGCTGCAGCATTAGATAAATTTAATGATTCAGCATTGTTAATTTCTATGAAAATATTTTCCCCCTTTAAATTATTAAGAAGTTCTTTTGATATTCCATTTGCTTCATTGCCAAAAACAAGTGCCATTGGTGTTTGAGTTGTAACTTTCTTTAACAGAACTGCTTTTTCATCTAGAATAAAATGATATACATTAAAATTTTTCAGTAAAGACAAATCATTTGTTTCTAAGATGGGCATATCCAAGACCCCGCCTTGTGAAGATCTTATGACTTTTTCATTAAATGGAAATACTGTTTCTCCTAACAATATTATACATTTAAAATTAAAAGCTTTGGCTGTTCTGATTATTGAACCAAGGTTACCTGGATTATTAATATTCTCAAGAACTAAAACCTTATCCATTGTTTCAAGATCAACATCTTTAGGTCTGTAATTTGCAACTCCAATTATCCCATGGTTGGTTTTGTTTTTAGATAGCTTTTTGATTATAGCTGGAGTAACTACTATAATTTCTACTCCTTTATCACTAAATTGCTTAACATTAGGTTCAGTTACCAACAATCTAGAGATTAATCCTTTTTCCACATTTTCTTTAATTATGTTTTCTCCTTCTACTAAAAAGACGCCTTGTTCAGTAATTGTCTTTCTACTATCTAATTTTAATAAAAATTTAATATACAGATTTGATATTGATGTAATTTCTTCATATTTACTCATTGTTTTCTCCTAATTTAATTGCTCTCATATCTTCTTCTAAAACTAATTGAAGAGTTTCTTCCATATCCTTTAGTTCACTTTCTAAACTATCTACTTCCTCTTGTGTTGGGAAAATTATTGGTTTTTTTGGAACAAACATTGCACACATATCACTTCCAGGTAGATTAGATGAATCTAATGTATTTATCTGTATAGCTTCATTAATTATTTCGTTTTTTGATGAAGATATTAATGGCCTTACTATAATTTTGTTTGTGACTTCACTAATTACTTCCATTGATTGAATAGTTTGAGAAGCAACTTGCCCAAGTGAATCTCCAGTGATAAACATATCATATCCAAATTTTTCTGCTAATAGTTCAGCAAATCTAAAATAGTATCTTCTTAATAGAGTTATACGATAACTTGTATTTTCTAACTCAGTAATTTTCTTTTGTATTCTTGTGAAATTAACTAAATATAAATATTGTGGTTTTCCATTATATGAATTTATCTTTTCTGCCAGTTTTCTTATTTTAGAAATAACCTCTGGGTTACCAGTTACATTGTTTAAAAAAGTAACGAATGAAACATTAATTCCTCTTGTAATTGTTTTATAAGCTGCAACAGGTGAATCTATCCCTCCAGATAAAAGAGATAACCCTTTTCCATTAGAACCGGCT
Organism: Mycoplasmataceae bacterium; assembly: GCA_030621645.1. Taxonomy (GTDB): domain Bacteria; phylum Bacillota_I; class Bacilli_A; order Mycoplasmatales; family Hepatoplasmataceae; genus JAUXHI01. The sequence goes on along the minus strand of JAUXHI010000008.1, from coordinate 1,908 downwards.
GGCAAGCCAATTATTCCTTGGTGTTTCTTTGAATATACTAGGATTTCTTTTTCTGCCGTTATATGAACTGTTACATCTACATCATAATTATTTAAATTTACTTTTAGGTTTGTATTTTCTAATATGTGATTAGCAACAAAGTTAGTTAATAAATTTGATGATTCAAATAATTCTTTGTTAACTGCTTTTGCAGAAACTCTGAAAGTCTTTTCGTTATTTAATTCTTTTATAAAAGAATTTAAAGATTCTGAAAGTGCTTCTTTAGTCATCTCTACTTTTTCTATTATTGAGAATCATGATATACCAACCACTTTTTGCAATGGTTCTATATAACTATCAATATTGTTCTCTGGTTTAATGTAGATCTTATCATAACCCTTTTTAACAGAAGCTTCTAAACCTTTATGTTTTAACGCTCTTTTGATGTTTGAAAAAAGAAGGTTTGTAAAACCCATCCTATTTTTCCCTTTAAGGGTTATTTCAGAATATCTTATGATAATTTCTTTATTCATATATTTTGTATAGATCAGTTATTTGCTTGCTAACTCTTAAAGCTTCTTTAGCATCACCTTTATGATAACTACTTTCTATTTTATCAAGAAGTGTTGAAAATTTTTCATTAGTATTAACATATTTATTTAATTCAATTATGACTCACTGAATGTAATTATAAAGAAAGGCATCTTTATTAACTTCGTTTCTTAAAGAAGAAATTCTTTCATTAATTTGTAAAATAATTTCTTGATTTTTTGAATCTATTTTAGCTGTGTTATTTTGGAAAGCAGAAATTAATTTAGAAGTTATTTGTTGTAACTTCTCAAACTCTTCTTTTTGTTTGAAAATTATATTTCTAGGTAGTTTAGAAATCTTGGTTTCTATATCAAGTAATTCAACATTCATTTTTGCTATAACTTGATTTACTTTATCTGTTTCCTTAATGATTGAGTCAACATCTCTAATGTTTTCTTTAATAAATGAAATGTAATCTTTATAAAGGTCTACAACTTTTGATAATTCAACACTTAAAGCATATGGAGTATTCCTTTGGAATGTTTCAGAACGTTTTTTCTCATATGATTTTAATTGATTTATTACTGATAGAGACCTCTTCTCTATTTCAGAGATTCTTATTGCCTTGTACTCAACATCAAATCTAGAAATCTCAGAAATTAAATAATCTTTCTTAGTTTCAAACTCAGAAATTAATGCTTTAATTTGATTTTCATATTTTTGAATGAATTGATATGCACTATAGTTAAGTTTTACTTCTTTTGCAAGTGTTAATAACTCTTTGCTTAAAATCTCAACATTTTTATTTGCTACAGGTTTTTTTATGTCTAAAAGTGCTTGTAGAGTTGCAGTTTGTAATTTCTTAAGATCTTGTAATTTTTTGTTGATTGTGTTCTTTTGAGAAGCGAAGATTTCAGGATTAGGTATGTAATATTTTCTTATTTCATCATAGAATTGTGGAATATCAAATTTAAGGAAGTTTAAAACTCTAATTTGGAATGAAAAATCTTCATTTAATTCCCTTATTGATTGAATAGTTGACTTCAATTCATTAAAGATAATTTCAGATTTTTCATTTTTAAAGATTTTATTTTCAACAATTCTTATTTTATTTTTTATTGAAGCTCTTTTCTTTTCAAAAGCAATTGAATCTTTTAATTCTAAATGAACCAGACTTAAGTTGTCCATTGAAACTTTTTGTAATAATTCTTTAACTTGTAATAAGATACTTTCTTTTATCTCTTTATCTAAATAAAGTTCATTAAGTGAAAATTCAACCTTTAAGTATTTTATTATGTAATTGAATTGTTCATTATCTAATTGTTTAATCTTATTTGGAATACTATATGGTGGTAATTTTCATCATAAATCAATTTTCTCTTGTAATTTTAATTGATT
>JAUXHI010000003.1 GCA_030621645.1 Mycoplasmataceae bacterium | reverse complement strand
TACAAAATAAAATAATGATCTCTTATTGCTAATCTATTAATGTGAAAACCAATGAGAGATATTTTATTATATTTTTCTTCTAAGTATCTTGGAGATTGAAATAAAATTTACAATGCTCTAGATACTAAAGAAGAAATAAATTTAAACAAGTTAAACGCATTAAAAGATAAGGAGTTTAATGCAATGACAATATTGGATAATGATTACCCAACTTCACTGAAATTAATCAAAAAACCGCCTTTTGTTTTATATTACAAAGGAAACAAAAAATTATTGAACCAAACAAATGTAATATGAGAATATGGTTCATATATAAATGTTTGAACTAAAAAAACAATTGATGATGTCAAAAATTTATTAGACAAAATCCATGTAACAGTTGTTACTGGTCAAACAGATGTATTTGAACACCATTTGGTAAATAACACAAAAAAATGTAATATTATTCTTGTAAAGGATTCTGGTATTGATTCATGTCTTATTACATCTAAAAAAATGGAATCAAAAATTATTAAAGATCAAGGATTAATAATTTCTGAACACCCTAGTTATGTAATACCTTCATTGAAGACATGAGAAAATTCTAATAGAATTAAAATTGGGTTATCTAAAAGTTTGTTTTTAATAAACTCACTTAAAGATGAAACAGCATTTAAAATTATTAGAGATTCTCTTGAAGAAAATAAAGAAGTGTATGCTTGAAACAAAACCAAAGATAACAAAACACATAATTCAATATTGATAAAAAATGGCGCATATGCTATAAATGATATTGAAGAGTTAAAGGAATAAATATTATGGCAGATAAATTAATAATTGTTGAATCACCAAACAAAATAGAAAAAATAAAATCATTTTTAGGTAAGGATTGAGATGTAACATCATCAGTCGGACACATTAGAGATTTAAAAATTTGAGGGACACGTATGAACCTAGGTATCAATCTTGATACTTTTGAGCCTATTTATATAGAAACGAAAGATAAGGCTGATGTTATAGATGAACTACGAAAAAAAGCATTAAAAGCTAATGACGTATATATTGCAACCGATCCCGATAGGGAAGGTGAAGCAATTGGTTATAGTATTAAAAAAGTTTTAACTACATCTGAAAAAGATGATGTTGAATTAAATAAAAAAATTGAATTCCATAGAATTTCTTTCAATGAAATTACTAAAGATGCAGTTCTTGATGCAATAAAAACACAATCTAAAAATAGTTTAGATTTAAATTTAATTAATGCACAAGAAGCAAGAAGAATGCTTGACAGAATGATTGGATTCAGACTATCATCATTAACAAAGAAAAAAGTTCAAGCTCAATCTGCTGGGCGTGTTAAATCAGTAGTTTTAAAAACAATTATTGATAGAGAAAATGAAATTAAAAATTTCAAACCTATTTTCTGATGAACAATTAATGGGGAAGTTAAAAAAGATATTCCAATTACTTTAGTTTCAAAAGATTTTAAAGAAATAGAATTCCAAACTAAAAAAAATGCAGAGAAATCTTATAAAACTTTAACTGGTAATTTAGAATTATTAGAGGTTAAGAAAACTAAAAGAACAATTAACCCTCCAAAACCATTAGAAATGGCTACATACTTAATGGGAATGTATTCAACTTATGGAATGGCCAATGCTTCTGCAACTCGCGCAGCTCAATCACTATATGAAAAAGGAATAATTTCATATCCAAGAACTGACTCAACTAGAATTTCTTCAAAAGAGTTTATTAAAACATCTGAAAAAGAAATCATCAAAAGATATGGTAAAGAATTACTTGTGGGTGTTCCTACTACTAAAAAAGGAGGGCAAGATGCCCATGAAGCAATTAGACCTACTGAAATTAAAAATTCACCAGATGTAATTAAAGGATTAAAAATAAATGAAAAGAAAGTTTATACATTTATTTTTAACACTACATTGAAATCAATGATGATACCTGGTAAGAATATTTCTGTTAGAGAATTTTATAAAGATGGAGATCAAATATTATCTTTTAAAAAATCATTTGTTTCTGAACCTGGTTTCAGAACTGTTGAAGGTGTTGTTGCTACTGAGTATATAGAACCTAAAAGTAAAACTCTTAAGATAGATGTTAAGAAACTTAATATAGTTGATAACCAAACAAAACCACCAGCAAGATATAATCAATCTTCAATCATTAAAAAAATGAAAGAGGAAGGTATTGGTAGACCATCAACATATTCAAACACAACATATGGATTAATTCAATATAAATATGTTGATGTTCAAGGGGGGCAACTTGTTCCTACAGAACTTGCTAATGAGGTTAATGAATTACTTATTGATAAAGCAGGATTCAAAGACATCATTAATGTTGAATATACATCAGAAATGGAAAGAGAACTTGATATGATAGCCAAAGGGGATCTTAATAGACATAAGTTTCTTAAAAAATTCTGAAATGATTTTGAACCAAGAGTGGATTTAGCTTTGGAAACAGTAGAAGTTAAACCACCTATATTTATTGGTAGAAAATGTCCTGAATGTGAAGATGGAGAATTAATTAAAAAGAGAGGTAGATTTGGAGAATTTATAGCATGTATAAATTTCCCAGATTGTAAACATTCTGAACCTTTAGTTAAAAAACCAAAACCAGTAGTAATTAAAGAAGCAGATCATGGATTATGTCCTAAATGTGGTTCTCATCTTGTTGCGAGGGATTCAAGATATGGTACTAAATTCATAGGATGTTCGGCATTCCCTAAATGTGATTATATAATGGAAAAAGATAAAACACAAGAAGTGTTAATTGATATAGGTTTAATCGAAAAACAAGCAGCTAAAAAGGACGCTAATAAAGAAAACAGTTTAAAAGACTAAAAGTAAGTAATAAACTTACTTTTTTATTATAATATATTTATAAAAGGAAACAAATGGTACTTAAAAAATTAAAAAGAAATAAAAATGATTCAAATGACAACTCATTTGAGGAAACAAACTACATTAACAATAATGTTGCTACATACGATCGAAAAATCGATGAAACAGAAGAATATTCCACAAAATCAAAAGCTTTAGCTAATGATGGAATTGATCTAGTTTCAAAAGGTACAGTTGAAAGATCTAAAGGTGTAAGAATGTTAAAAGAAGGTAAGCAATTAAAAGAAATTGCTAAAGACCTACTTATTAAATCAGAAACACAACTAAAAGTTGCTTCAGAACACCAATTACAAGGTCAATCAGAAAAAAATGAAGCTAATGAAATACAAAAAAGAATTGATGGATTAAATAAAGAAGCTTTAAAACTTCAAAAACAACATGACGTTATTTTAGAAGCTGGAATCAAAAACATTGATAAAGCTGAATTAATGCACGCAGAAGCAATTGATAAACAAGATAGAGGAAATGATACTTTAAGAAAAGCTGAAAATACTCTTTCTGAAGCTGAAAAACTATACAAAGTTGGACAAAAAGATATTGACAATGGCAACAAACTAATGGATAAATCAAAAGTAACTTCAAATATCCCTAAAAAAAATATTGGCGTTTACACAGATGAACATTTCACAGGTGAAGTTGAATTAGATAAAATACCTTCAAAAGAAGAAATCTCAAAAGAAGAAAAAGAAGAAAAAGAAAAAATTTGATAAAAAAGGATGTTAAATAATAAACAAAGCCCTTAGGGCTTTTTTATTTGCTATAATATGGTTGTTAAATTAAACCAATAAAACAAATATATGGATTCAAAGGACGTGCCTTAAAGGTCCCTTTGTTAGAAATATATTGAAGACGAAAAAAACAAAAAACAAACATGGAAATTAAAAGAAAAACAATTGTTTCTAGAGAAAAAGCTTTAGAATTTGCTGTTCATTTTGGGCACCAGCCAAGAAGATGAAATCCAGCAATGAAACCATTTATTCATTCAACAAAAAATGGAACACACATTATTAATGTAAATAAAACATTACCTACATTAGAATTTGCATACAGACAAATTCAAAAAATCGCTGAAAAAGATGGGACGTTCCTTTTTGTGGGAACTACTAATGCAGCAAAAGAAACCGCAAAAGAAAATGCAGTTAGAACTGGTTCATACTATGTAAATCATAGATGACTTGGTGGTACTCTAACAAATTTCAAAACTATTAAAAATTCAGTTAGAAAGCTTAGAACATTAGAAAGACTTTCTAAAGATAACTATGCTGGTTATACTAAAAAAGAAGGAGTTCAAATGGAAAGAGAACTTACTAAATTAGAAAGACAACTAGGAGGAATCAAGTTCATGAGAAGAACTCCTTCTGCAATTATTGTTTCATCAATTCCTGCTGAAATGATAGCAATTAAAGAAGCTAAGAAAAGAGGAATACCAGTATTTGCAATATCTGATACTAATGCAGATCCTTCTGCTGTTAACTTCCCAATTCCTGCTAATGATGATTCATTAAAATCAGTAGGATTAATATTTACAGTATTAGCTGATGCTATTGCTATTGCTAAAGGGGAACAACCCAAAGCTGCTTATGTTGCTGACGAAAATGTTAAAGTGTTAGGAGTAATTGAATCTTTTTTAGATTCAAAAGATTTCTTATCTAGAAATACTAGAACATTAATGGCTAGAGATAAATCTTCAAAAGTAGAGAAAAAAGAAGAAATCAAAACACAAGAAAAAAGAAGAGAACATAATGAGAAAGTTGAAGCTAAACTTGAAGAACAAGCAGAAAAAGTTATAGCAAAAGCAACTTTTGATGATAAAACTGTTGATCTTTCAAAAATGAAAGTTACAGAATTAAAAGAATTTTTAAGATCTAAAGATGTTAAATTCAAAGCTGGTTCTAAAAAAGCAGAATTATTAGAACTTGCTGAGGCAAACAAATAAGGAGTAACATATGATAGAAAAAATTAAAGAATTAAGAGAAATATCTGGTGCAGGAATAATGGATGTTAAAAAAGCTTTAGAAGTTACAGATGGGGACATCGACAAAGCAATAGTATGACTTAGAGAAAACGGAATAGTCAAAGCTGCTAAAAAAACAAAAAGAATTGCTGCAGAAGGCTCTGTATTTATAGCAACATCAGATGATGGAGCGGCATTAATAGAATTAAACTCTGAAACTGATTATGTGGCTTCAAATGAACAATTTGTTAAAGCTGGAAATGAAATAACAAAAGCTGTTCTTAAAGCAGGAGTGACTAATGTTAAAGAAGTACTTAAATTAGAAATTGATGGAGAAACAATTGGATCATACATCACAAATTTAACTGCAATCATTGGTGAAAAAATTACTCTTAGAAGAGTATCTATATATAAAGGTACAATTGGATCATACCAACATGCAAACTCAAGAATTGGAGTTTTAATACAAGCTGAAAATATGGATCAAGCGGTCTTAAGAGACATAGCAATGCAAATTGCTGCTATGAATCCTAAATTCCTTTCTATGGACGACATTTCAGAAGGTATAATTAAATATGAAACTGATTTAGCCAAAAAAGAATTAGCACAAGCAATCGAAGGGAAGCCTGAAAAAGTTGTTGAAGGAATGATTAATGGCAAAGTTACAAAAGGACTTTCTGAATCAGTGCTTCTTGAACAATCTTTTGTTAAAGATAGTTCTAAAAAAGTTAAAGACCTTCAAGGTTCTGGAAAAATTCTTGACTTCACTAGATTTGAAGTTGGAGAAGGAATAGAGAAAAAGGAAGAAAATTTTGCAGAAGAAGTTGCAAAACAAATGGGTCAATAGCAAAGCAAAATAAAATTTATGAATTCATATAAAAGAATACTATTAAAATTATCAGGAGAAGCGCTAGGCAACAGTTCAAGTGCCTATGACAAAGAAATTCTCTTTGATATATTAAATCAAATTAAATTGTTAAGACAAAAGTACAACATTGAACTTGCGATTGTAATTGGTGGAGGAAATATATTCAGAGGACAATTGTCTGATGAATTAGGTTTAGGTGAAAATACTGAATCGGCTGATTATATGGGAATGCAAGCAACAATAATTAATGCTTTTGCTTTTAAAACATTATTAAAAGAAAATGGAGTAGAAGCAGAAATCCAAAATGCATTGGATTATGAATTTATTTCACAAACTTTAAATCCTGAAAAAGCAAAAGAAGATTTAGAAAATGATAAAGTAATCTTATTTGCTGGTGGTACAGGAAAACCTTATGTGTCAACTGATACAGCCGCAGTAAAAAGAGCGCTAGAAATTAATGCTGATGTAATATTGTTAGCAAAAAAAAATGTTGATGGAGTATATAGTTCAGATCCACTAAAAAATATTTCAGCAACTATGTTTGATAAACTTACATTTCAAGAATTACTTGATAAAGATTTAAAAGTCATGGATAAAGAAGCTGTTGAAATATTAAATGACAGTAATATTGATGTAATAGTATTCAATATGAATGTTAAAAATAACATTGTTAATGTTATTGAAAACCCTGAAACACCCAAAACAATAATTTCAAAAGAAAAATAATATGGAACAATTTAAAAATTTATTAGATCAAAAGTTAGAGTCAACTCTAACTAACTATAAAAATAAACTTGCTCAAATTAGAGCTACTGGAGCACACCCTTCATTAGTGTCAAATTTAGTAATTAACTATTACGATGTGCCTACACCATTATCTCAATTAGCTAATGTTAAGGCGCCTGATGCTACTTTATTAATTGTTGTCCCTTTTGACAAGCAAATTATTGGAGACATTCTTAAAGCAATATCAGATTCTAGTCTTGGACTTTCTGCAGCAGGCGAAGGAGAAACAATTAGAATTGTTGTCCCTCCACTTACACAAGAAAAAAGAGGATTTTTTGTAAAGCAAAATAAAGAACTAACTGAAGAAACAAGAATTTCAGTTAGAAATACTAGACAAGATATTAATAAGAAAGTAAATTCAGATGAATCACTTTCTGAAAATGAACAAAAATTAGTGTTAGAAACTATTCAAAAACAAATTGATAAGACTAATAAAATAATTAATGAACTTGCAAAAAATAAAGAAAATGAATTAACAACAGTTTAATGGAAAATATAAGTACAAAAGTAAAATCAAAAGAAACAAAAATTAGAATTTTTACTTCATTAGTAATTATCCTTATTATTTCCCCATTGATTATTCTACTTGGATTTAAACCAACAATAGACTCTCAAATCTTCGACTATGTAGTCATGGGTTTATTTTCTTTATCTATGGTTGGTGTTTTTTATGAAATAACAAAATCATTCTTTGTTAAAGAAAAAGGAACATCAATTCAATATTGAATTGGTTTTCCGATGTTTATCTTTGCATCATTGATATTTATATCAACATCAACAACAACAATGGTATTGTTTGTACAAAAGGGAGAAGGCTTATTTAGGAATAATCCAGACTTAATGATTCCATTAATAGTTGGTTCCGTCATAGGTTTCTTAATCCTGATTGTAACTTCAACATTATCAATTGCTGAAACACAAAGGGTTATGACATTATTTATAATTCAAGCAATGTTTGCATTGTATGTGACAATGTTATTTATAACTACTTCATTATTAATGTGAAATATTACTATAATGCTCATAACTGGCATAATGATTTCAGACACAATGAGTTATTTTGGAGGAAAGAAATTTGGAAGGGTTAAAGCTGTTACGTATATTTCTCCAAACAAAACAGTTGAGGGTTATTTAATTGGTTTTGTTTCTACAATCATTGTGACAACAACATTGTATTTTACATTGGTTAACATTTATCCATTAAACCAAGATGTTTTCATGAGGTTTAACATCTCAACAGGAATATTTATTAGTGTATTAATAGCAATAATTGCTCCACTAGGAGATTTATTCTTTTCAAAAACAAAAAGATCTTTAGGAATTAAAGATTTTGGTAATTCATTACCTGGGCATGGAGGAGTTTTAGATAGGCTAGACTCACACATATTTGCATTCACTATAACTTCAATGATTTTATTAGTGATATATCTGGTAGTATAAAATGTTTTTCCTTTCATCAACAGCAGTACTCTGAACAACAATCGCAATTATGTTACTTGCAATTCAAGTAATAGTTTTCATTCATGAACTTGGTCATTATATTGTCGCAAAATATAATGGAGTTAGAATAGCTGAATTTGCAGTTGGCATGGGACCGGTTCTTTATAGTTGAAGAAGAAAAGGAACTACTTATTCATTTAGGTTATTACCTATAGGTGGTTATGTTGCTGTTTTATCAAAAAGTGCCATTGAAGAGATTGATAAAATTAAAGAAGCACAATTAACACCAGAACAATTGGCATTTGTTCAAAAGAAATTAAGGGGGCTTTCTCTTAATGATGATTATTCATGACAAAAACCAATTGAATCATTATCATGATCAAAAAGAGCATGATTCTCAGGCATGGGAATATTATTTAATTTTGCTTCAGCATTTTTAATGCTTATTGCTACATATGCGACAGTAGGTAAAAATGCAGAAACAGAAAGTAATCTTATATTCCTTCCATTGCCAGGAGCTAATAATAAAATGGCAATGTTAAATAATATATGAGTATTTGCTGATAAACCACATCAGCGAAAAACCATTAATGGTTTTTCACAGAAAAAAAATTTCTTACATTCACCAATTAGTTATATTGAAGATGAATACAACTGAGAAAAATCAGATTGAGTTTATGCTGATAAAACTGATGACCTATATTCTTCCTTTAACAATGGTATTCCATTTTTAACAAGAAATCCAGATAGTGGACCAATAGAACCTTTTTCTTATTGAATAAGAGTTGCTAAAGAAGGTGACAGATATGGTTCTAATAATACAAAAGAAGTTAAAACAAAAAGTAGTGGAACGGCTGATTCAGATTTCACTTGAGCTTTACCTCATGATAACCAAAATACTCTTAAAGGTTTTTATGCAACATCAGAAACAGTATGAATTAAAGAATATGATGATGAGACTATGGCTGCCGAAGTATACACGACAAAAGCTGACACATGAACATTATTAATCTCTCCACATAATATTACTGATGTAGGCGGAATATACACTGGTCTTTTTCAAGGAGTAGATAGTAGTGCTTTTGATAATAGAGGGGCAGTTCTTGAAGCTCATACATTAGGGGGAGCAATTGTAGAAGCATCAACTGATATTTGAGGATACTTTACTAACTCATGAATATTTGTTGCTGATTTCTTCTCATTTGGGGCAGCTTCTAAAGCATTTGGGGTCACTAATACAGTTATTACAAATATTAACCCATCATATTGAATCTTCACAATATTAAATATGATAATTCTATTATCAGTAGTACTTGGTTCATTCAATTTACTTCCATTGCCACCATTAGATGGATTCAAAATAACAGAAGCCTTCTACAACAAAATATCAGGAAAAGAAATACCACCTGAATTAAATGCCAAATTGTCAAGAGTAGGATGAATCGTTATTATGGCTCTATTCTTTGCATCATTCTTACTTATCTTCTAAATATGAAATTTTTAAAATTACTAAACTTAAATCAGATAACACAAGATAAACTATCTGATATCAAAGCAGTAATTTTAAACGAAGGAAATAATAGATATGTTAAATTACATTTTTCTACAAATCTAAATTTAACACCTGAAGATGTAAGTCATCTTTTAGAGAAAATTTATAATGTAAATAATTATCCAGAAACAAAAGATGTAAATCTTACTTTAACAAGAGTAAAAGTAGATCAATTATTGGGATTTTTAACTGCTGAAGAAATATATGGATATATTTTAGAAGTTGTTAAAAATGTATTAGATAAATCAATCAATATGTCTGATTTTTATGTTGAATTATTAGATGATTCAACTAAACTAGTTGTATTAAAACAACAAACATTTGAATCATTAATAAAAATAGTTAAAGATCTTTCTGTTATTCTTGAAAATTTTGGGATTATCACAAAACCTATTGAACTTTCATTAGAAGAAATAAATAAAGAAGCTTGAATAGAAGAAAAATTTTCTAAAAAAGAAAAAGAATATGAACAAAAAATTGACAAGGCAGAAATAAGACCTGGTTTTAAAGAAATAGATCCCACTGGTGATGTTGAAAAGAAAAATATATATTTTGATGGAAAAATAGTTGAAGTAGTAGTTAGATCAAATGTCAAAACAAAAAGAGGTTTAATGGATATACACACTTATACAATTGGTAAGGGTGTTTCTGCTGCCGTTGATGCAACAGAATGAATATCTTCTAATGAAGAAAGAAAACCTCTTAAGAATGGTAGTTATGTAAGAATTTATGGAAATTGAGTTTATGATAGATACCGTGGTGGAATGAAAATGGAATTGAATGATGAATCTTCAATTCAATTATTATCTAAAGCTGATATTGTAGAAAGCACAGTTGATAATCATCCAATAAAAAGATCAGAATTACATTCTCATACAAGAATGTCTGTAATGGATGGAGTAGGTAATGCCTCTACGCTTATTGACAAGGCAAGACAGTTTGGTTTTAAAGCAATAGCAATTACAGATAGTGATTCTATTCAGTCCTTCCCAGATGCTGCTCTTCATATGAAAAACAATAATATTGATGACATTAAATTACTTTATGGAGTTGAATTAACAGTTGTTAATGATATTGACAATAAAATTGTATTTAATCCAAAAGACGGAGAGTTATTGGATATGGAATATATCTTTTTTGATTTAGAAACAACTGGAATATCTCCATTGTTAGATAAACCAATAGAATTTGGTGCTGTTAAATATAAGAACGGTAATGTAATTGAAACAAAACAAATCTTTATGGATCCAGGAATGAAACTTTCTAAATTCACAAAAGAACTAACTGGAATTAAAGATTCTGATTTAGAAGGACAACCTAAAATTTCAGAAGTTATGAAAGAAATTAAAGAATGAATAGGGGATACAACTTTAGTTGCTCACAATGCTAAGTTCGATTTAAAATTCCTTGATTCATTTTTTAGAAGGTATGGACTTGGTGAATTTAAAAATACAGTTATAGATACTCTTGGTTTAGCAAGACTTCTTTATCCTAAGTTAAGAAATTATCAATTAGGAAATGTTGCTTGAGCTGAATTTATTACTTATAGTGAAAATATAGCCCATAGAGCTGATTATGATGCTCAAGTTCTCCAAAAAATATTTGAAAACATGTTGCATAAAATAATTGATTTAGGAATTAGGAATGTTAATCAAATTAATGATCATTCTTCTGACATTCTAAATTATCTTTTCCCAGTTAATGTAACGGTTCTTATTAAAAATCAACAAGGTATGAAAGATTTGTTTAAATTAATAACAGATATTCACACCGTTTCATTTAACTCAAAGAAAAAAACGCCTCAAATTAAATTAAGTGAACTTCTTACTAGAAGAGAAAACTTCTTATTTGGTTCATCTTATTATGGGGGAGTTATATTTGAAGAAACTAGTTATGACAGCACAGATATAGATTGTCTATATAGATACTTTGATTATATTGAAGTTGTACCACCTTCAACAAATTTAGATTTAATATTAAAAGACACTTATACAAACGATGGTCTAAATATTATTTTGAAAACAATAATTCAAAAGGCCGACAGTCTTAATATACCAGTTGTTGCAATTTCGGATGCTAAATATGCTTCTGAAGAAGATAAATTAGCTAGAGATGTTTATGTTGCAAGTTCTGGTATTGGTGGAAAAAGAAATAGACAATTTAATTATAAGAACCCAAGACAAAAAAATCCTGAAAAACATTTAAGAACAACTGAAGAAATGTTTGGAGAGTTTTCAAAAATTCTTGGAGAAGAAAAAGCAGAGCAAATTGTTGTAAAGAATCCTAATGCAATAGCAGATGTAATAGACCAAAACATTACTCCGTTAAAAGAAAAACTATATACTCCTAAAATTGAAGGTGCTGAAGAAGAGTTTCTTCAAAAAATTCAAAAAACAACTTTAAAAACTTATGGTGCAACACCCGCCCCTGAGATACTTGAGAGAATTGAAAAGGAAGTTAAGTCAATCACGACACATGGTTTTGCTATTGTTTACTATTTATCATCATTGGCTGTTAATAAATCAATAGAAGACGGTTATTTAGTAGGATCAAGAGGATCTGTTGGTTCATCAATCGCTGCAACATTATCAGGTATAACTGATGTCAATCCTCTTGCTGCTCATTATATTTGTCCAAGTTGTAAATATCATAAATTTGTTCCTACTTATTCATCAGGTTTTGATTTACCAGATAAAGCTTGTCCTGATTGTGGAACACAAATGAAGGGTGAGGGACATAATATACCATTCGAAACTTTCTTAGGATTCGATGGAGATAAAGTTCCTGATATTGATCTAAATTTTTCAAGAGAAAATCAATCATCAATTCATCTATATATTAAAAATCTTCTAGGAGAAGATAGAGTATATAGAGCCGGAACAATTTCAACCGTTGCAAATAGAACTGCATTTGGTTATATTAAAAACTATCTTGAAATCAATGGTTTAGAAGAAACATTTACAAAACCAATGATTAAATATCTTGCTACAAAAGTAGAAGGAACAAAGAGAACTACAGGCCAACACCCTGGTGGGTTAATAGTTGTTCCTAAAGAACTAGATATTCATGACTTCACTCCAGTTAATTTTCCTGGGAATGATTCAAAATCAGATTGAAAAACCACTCATTTTGATTTCCATACAATTCATGACAATCTTATTAAATTAGATTTACTCGGTCACTTAGATCCATCTACACTTAGAATGTTGCAAAATCTAACTGGCATAGACCCACAAACAATTAAAATGAATGACAAAAAAGTGCTTTCGCTATTTGAATCTAATACAGCATTAGGAATCATAGACAATCACTTGGAAGATGAATTAGGAATAATCGGTATCCCAGAAGTTGGTACTTCATTTGTTAGAAAATTAGTTGAAGAAGCAAAACCAAAAACTTTTGCTGATCTAATTAGGCTATCTGGGCTATCACATGGTACAGATGTATGAACAGGCAATGCTAGAGATCTAATTCTTAAAGAAGGCAAAACTCTTAAAGAAGTTATTTCAACTAGAGATGATATATTAATTTATCTATTATCTAAAGGTATAGACAATTTAGTTTCATTTAAGATAATGGAATCAGTAAGAAAAGGTAGAGGGCTTACTGTTGGATGAGAAAAAATCATGAAAGAACATGATGTTCCAGAATGATATATAAAATCATGCAAGAAAATTAAATATATGTTCCCTAAAGCGCATGCTACAGCATATGTAATGATGGCATTCAGAATTGCTTGATACAAAATTAATTATCCATTAGAATATTATGCAGCTTACTTCACAAAAAGAGATGCAGAGTTTGATATAAATACTGTTTCAAAAGGACCTGAAGCAATTAAAAAATATAGAACAGAGATTTCTAAAAAAGGTTGAAGTGCTACTTCAAGAGAAAAAGAAATTTCAGATACATATGAAGTTGTATTAGAAGTTCTTTCAAGAGGAATTAAAATTGGAGACATTTCAATTCAGAAATCTCAATCAAATGAATGAATTGTTGATGAAGGAATATTAATACCTCCTTTCTCAATATTAGAAGGTATGGGTTTTTCTGCAGCTGATAAGCTAATAGAAGAGAGAATTAAACAACCTTTCAGATCATCAGAAGATTTCAAGAGAAGATCAGGTATTAATAAAACACAAATTGCAACATTAGAAAGTTTAGGACGTTTATCAAGCTTTGACACTTCAAACAGTGGAGAAACAACTGGTCAAATTACCCTTAAACTTTAAAATTTAAAATGTTATAATTATTTTATAACATACAGAATTAAAGAAAGTGAGCTGTGTGCTCACTTTATATTTTACAAAAGGAAAAAATAAATGGCAAAAAATAAATTAGCTAAATCATCTATGCTTGAAGCAGTTAAATTATTAGGAGAACAGAATGAAATATCATCTGAACTAATAGTTAAAATACTTTCAGACTCATTTATTAAAGCATTTGAGAAAAATGGACCATTTGACTCACTAAAACCAGTGGAATTATCAAAAATTGATGTTAATATCGATTTAGATAAAGAAATTATTGATATCAAAAGAGTTTGAACAGTTGCTGATAAAGTCGCAGAAGAAGATAGATTTACACATATTGGAATTGATAATGAATTACTAAAAGGCAAATCTCTTAAAGCGGGAGATATATTTGAAGAAGAAATTAATTTAGATGACATCCTATATGGGAAAGCTCAACATATTAAAGTATTATTCTTGCAAAAACTTAAAGAGCATGAGAAAGCAAAATTATATGAAGAATTCAAATCTAAAAAAGACCAACTTATTGTTGCAACAGTTTTCAAATATGAAAAAGGCAAATATGCAATTTTAGAATTTGAGGGAGCATCTGTTTTTATGCCTTCAAGAGAATTCTTACCAGGAGAAATTTATGAACTTGGACAAAAATTACTAGTTTATATCTTAGAAATAGAAAAAGAAACATCAGGAGCACAAATCATAGCTTCAAGAGCTGATGCTAATTTTGTTAGAAAATTAATTGAAAAAGAAATTGACGATGTTCAAGATGGAGTAGTTGAAATAGTTAATATAGTTAGAGAAGCCGGAATGAAAACTAAAGTTGCAGTTAAATCTAATACACCAGAAGTTGATCCTGTTGGAGCAATCATTGGAGTTAAGGGTTCTAAAATTGCACCAATCATTACAGAACTTAAAGGAGAAAGAATAGATATTATTAAATGAAGTGATGATACTACTGAATTAATTAAAGAAGCTGTTCTTCCTGCAAAAATTATTGGTGTTAAATATGAAAGTACTGAAGATTCTCAAACAGCAATAGTAATTGTTGAAGATGATCAATTCCTGCCAACAATAGGTAAAAGAGGAATCAATGTTATGTTAGTTGCTAAATTAGCAAATCATAAAATTGATGTTAAAACAAAAACACAGGCATCAGAAGAAAATATGGAATATGAACCAGTTACTTATTCAACAACTAGATTCAGTTCAAACAATAATGCAGATTATTTGGCAAGTAAAGAAGAAAATTTTGACTTTGATGAATTGACACTTGATGAAATTGCTGAAATGGGCGATGATATTGAAGATAATGATGTAGATTACAAGAAAAAGGATGAAGAAGAATAACCGTAATAAGATAGTGAATCTTAGAAAAGACATATTCACAAATAAAAGATATCTGAAAAATGAAATGATTAAGTTAGTTAAAAAATTAGACAATACATTGGAATTAGATATTGAACAAACTAAAGAAGGTAGAGGGATATATATTCATCCTGATTCTTTAGAGAGAGTTAATAAGAGTGATAACTTATTAAAATATTTTAATAAAAAAAATTATAAAGTGTCAGATGAATTAATTAGTGAATTAAAATTTCTGGAAAAAAATGGCAAAAAATAAAAACGAACCAAGAATTGAATATGACATAAGAGACTTCTTTATTGATAAGTTGTCTTTTGTTGATAACACTTTATTTTTCGGCACTAACGCCAGATTAGAGGAAGTTACTAAAGTTTTAGAACTTGACCCTAGAAAAGTTATTAAACTTTTGAAACTTGACACATCAATTTCTAACCCAATCCTTACTGATGAACAAATTGCTGAAATAGCAATGGATAAAGGTATTGAATTTGAAAAAGTTGATGATGTTTCAGGGGCTAAGATTGTTGAAAAAATAATAACAATACTTGAGAAAAAAGAATGACCACAACAAGTAGTTGACATAAAAAAAAGACCACCCATAATCACAATTATGGGTCATGTTGATCATGGTAAAACTACTTTACTTGACGCATTTAGAAAATCTTCACTTACTGATAAAGAGCTTGGCGGAATTACACAATCAATTGGTGCATATCATGTTGAAACTAATGGTAAAAAAATTACATTCATTGATACACCGGGACATGAAGCCTTTACAGAAATGAGAGCTAATGGTTCATTAGTAACGGATATAGTAATTATTGTTGTTGCTGCAGATGATTCAATAATGAATCAAACTAAAGAATCAATTGACCATGCAAAAGCTGCCGGTGTTCCAATTATTATTGCAATTAATAAAATTGATGCACCGGGAGCAAACATAGATAAGGTTAAACAAGACTTAACTGATTATGATGTTATTCCAAAAGAATGAGGTGGAGAAGTTTCTTTTGTAGAAATTTCTGCCTTGAAAAACGAAGGAATTGATAACCTGCTTGATACACTTTTAGTTCAAGCTGAATTATTAGAATTAAAATCTGCCATTAATATAATGCCTGCAGGAACAGTTATAGAAACAAATATGGACCCCAAAAAAGGTATATTAGTTTCTGTTATTGTTAAACAAGGAACTCTAAAACCAAGAGACACAATTATTATTGATGACTTTGTTGCAAGAGTAAAAGCAGTAATTGGTGAAGAAGGCAAACAATTAGATGCAGCATTCCCAGGAGATCCAGTTGTATTATATGGAATTGGTAGCATCCCAATGGTTGGGTCTAATTTTGTAGCTATCACTGACAAGACATTAGAAAAAATAGCTGATACAATTCATGAAGCTAAGCTTGCTAAGCAAAGAGTTACTACAAAAGTATCGCCATTAGACTTATTTAGTGCTATTACAAACGAGAAAAAAGAATTACCAATCATTTTAAAGACAGATGCACTAGGTGTCTTGAAAGCTATTTCTACAAAGATTGAGAAACTTTCTACTGATAGTGTTGATGTTAAGGTTATTAGACAAGATGTTGGTGATGTTACTAATACAGATATTTCACTTGCTTCAGCATCTAATGCGTCAATATATTTATTTAATACTACAGTTCCTTTAGTTCTTGAATCAATTGTTAATGAAAAGAAAATTAGAATATATAAATTTGGAATCATCTATAAATTATTTGAAGACATCGAAGATAAAATAAATGGAATGACTGAAGACAAGTTTGAATTAGAAAAAACTGGTCAATCAGAAGTAATTCAATTATTTAGTTTCTCAAAAATAGGCATAATTGCCGGTTCGATACAAAGAGAAGGTAAGACTGGAAGAAAATCTCTTATAAAGGTATATAGAGGAAAAGAAATAATATGAGAAGGGCCACTTAAAACTATTAGAATCGAAAAAGATAAAGTGGTTGAAGTTAGAACAGGTCAAGAATTTGGACTAACAGCTGATGGATTTAATGATTTTGAAATTGGAGATGTTGTAGAATCATATGTTGAGGTAAAAGTAAATGGCTAGTCATAAGAATAAACAATTAGAATCTCAAATTTTAGTATTAGTATCATCGATTATTACTCATGATATCCAAAATGAATTAGCTAATAAAGCTTCAATTACTGAAGTTGATTTAACAGCTGATGGTTCAATAGCTAAAATATATGTTGTTTTCAATTCAAATGAAGATGAATCATTTGAAGCATTGATAAAAATAGCTGGTTATATTAGAAAACAGATTGCATCAAAACTAACTACTAGAAGAACACCTGAAATTGTATTTGAACTTGATAAAAAACTTGAATCAATTAATGAATTTAATAAGATTTTGGAGACTTTATAATGACATTTTATTTAGTTAATAAACATCAGAATGTAACATCTAATGATGTTGTGACAATGGTCAAGAGAGCAACTGACTCAGCAAAAGCTGGTCATTCAGGAACTCTTGACCCATTTGCAACAGGTCTTCTTATTATTGCAACAAATGAAGATACTAAATTCTTACAAAGATTTTTAAAAGAGAAAAAGACTTATAAAGGATTAATTAAATTTGGAGAAACAACTGACACATTAGATATAGATGGCAAAGTTACAGAGACAAAAGACAGTGATGTTAAGTTGGTAGATTTAGAAGAAGCAATTGGTTCTAAATTTGTTGGTAGGATTTCACAAATACCTCCTAACTATTCTGCAGCAAGAGTAAATGGTAAGAAAGCTTATGAACTTGCAAGAGAAGGAAAAGAAATAACACTTGATCCTGTCGAAAGATTTATATATAAATTTATTGTTAAAGAAGTTGAAAAGAACTTATTTGAGTTTGTTGTTGAAGTTTCATCTGGAACTTATATCAGAGCACTTGCTAGAGACTTAGGAGAAGCTCTTGATACACCTACAATGATTAAAAAATTAGAAAGAACAAATATTGGCATCTATTCAATAGAGGATTCTACAGATCTTGATAACCTTAAACCTATTGAAAATGTGGATTTCGTTGATGTTAAAATTGTCACTATCTCAGATGATCTTTTAAAAAGTGTACTTGATGGCAAAACAATTAAACTTAAGTCAGCAGAACCAGAAGTATTAGTAATGAATGATGATCGTTCAACAATGATATTGTTAAATGAAGTTGAAGGAACTGGAACTTTCAAAATTAGAAAAAGAATAAGATAATGAATGTATTTAATTTTGATATAAATTATAAGTTTAATGATAAAGTAGACAGAATTATTGTGCTTGGTAAATTTAAAACAATGCATACAGGTCATCAAAAGCTTTTTGATGCTGCTATTCAAAATAAAGGCCACAAAAAATTAATAGCAATGATATATCCAGATTTCGATGGGTTTAGTCAAACTAAAACAGATGTTGTGATTCCGCAAGAAGACAGGATTAAACATCTAGAACAAATGGGATTTGAAGATGTTATGCTTTTTGAACCAAACTCAAACAACTTTGATATAACATCAGATCAATTTGTTTCATTTTTAAAAAATAACCTTAATATTAAAACTGTAGTTATCGGAGAAGACTTCGAATTTGGCAAAGGAAAACAAAGTGATGCAACTTTACTTAAAGAATACTTTGAAACAATAGTAGTTGACATATTAAAATATGACGGAATTAAAATTTCATCAGAATGAATTATTGAACTTATCCAAAATGGTGATATTAAAATTGCCAATGCTATTCTTGGATATAACTTCTACTATAGTGGCAAAGTAAGAAGAGGGTCAGGAAGAGGAAAAGAACTTGGATCACCAACAGCAAACATTCATACTCAAGAAGGAACAGTCAAAATTGGTAAAGGTATATATATTTCACAAAGTGAATTAGATAACAAACAATATAGGTCATTAACTTCAAATTCAATGAACCCACAATTTCATGGTACAGTTATTCAAAATGAGACATGATTATATGAACAACTTCTCCCAGATTTCTATGGAGAAGTGATAAAAGTAGAACTTTTAGACTTCATTAGAAAACCCGAAACTTTTGCAAATGTTGAAATGTTAAAATTAAAAATTAATGAAGATAAAAGAAAGGCTATAAAATACTTTAACTTAGTCTAAGTATTTTGATAAAATAATAGAGTATGGTAATTACAAAAGAACAAAAACAAGATATAACAAAAAATTTTGGTAAAGACATTAATGATACTGGTAAAGTAGAAGTACAGATTGCAATCCTTACACAAGAAATTCTTGAGCTTACAAAGCACATGAAGGTCAACAAAAAGGATAATCATTCAAAACTTGGGTTACACAAAAAAGTTTCTCAAAGGAAATCACTTCTTAAATATCTTAAATCAGAATCTCAAGAGAGATACACTACAATTCTTGACGAATTGAATTTAAGAAAGTAATAAGCCAATTATTAGTTTTTACAAATAATATTAAAAATAAGTCATATTTGACTTATTTTTCTTTGCTTCAATCTTTAACTAATTCATCTGGGTTATCAAGTTTGAATTTACCATCTTTATAATCAAGATATAGTTTTTGTGCTTGAACTCTTTCACCAATGGTTAATGGTAGGTTATGTTCTTTACAATAGTTTATCATTCAAGTATTATATTCAGCTTTTGCAATTATTGCAGCAGCAGCAACCTCTACATATCTTTCTTCGGCTTTAGTTTCAAGTATGAATGGCGCATCAAACTTTTTGACTCTAAATTTAACAAGATATTCATTGAATTTTTTAAGATTAACGAATTGATCTGTAACACGTGTAGTAGATTCATCAAATTTACCTAACAAATCATTTTGCATAAAAGCATTTATGGCTTTCATATTAGGATGAGTTTTATACAACTTGTTGAATTCGAGAGGAACTAATCTTTTTACAAAACATTTTGCTTCAGTTTTTATTGTTTTAGCAACTCTTAGTATGTCATTGTGGTTCATTTTCTTAGAATCTTTAATACCAGCCATTACTGCTCTTTTTTTTGCTTCAAAGTTAGGGAACTTAATAGCAGCAACTACGATTGGGCCGACACCTTCACCAATGCCAACTTCATCAGAACCTATGAATAAGTTTTTATCAATTAATATGTCTATATTTTTATGTATAGATTCATTTATTTGACCTTTAAACAGAATAGTAAGGTTATGATAAAAAGTTATCTGAACACCACCAACCATTATTTGATCAAAAATAATGTTATCTTTTCCAGTTGTGTTGTCTGAATATATATTATGAAACTTATTAAATGCTTCTTTTGAATATGCTTTTATTGATAAATACATGATATATCAATTATAATTCATATATGAAAGCAATTGGAACAGATATTATTAAAACATCAAGATTGACTCCAGAAGTTATGGATAAATTTCTTTCCAAAAAGGAAAAATTAATTTTGAATGAATATACCTCTAACGAAGCTAAGATGGAATTTGCAGCAGGTAGATGAGCAGCTAAAGAATCAATCATTAAAGCATCAAATAAAGAATATAAATATTCACAAATAGAAATATTAAGATCAGTAACAGGGGCGCCAGTTATATTTGTTGATAGTCTTCAAAGAGATGACATATTAGTATCAATTTCACATGAAAAAGATTATTCAATTGCTGTAGCAATGATTAATTAATTTTTACCAAAATAACATATAATTTTAGAAAGGCAAGAAATGAGAAAAATATTTAGAAAAATAATAGACACTTTATGAATGTTGCGTAGTGCATTTGCTGCATTAGCCATTCCTTTAGGATCTATAAAAGTAAATAAATGATTAAAAGCTAATAAAAAAAACCAAGACCCATATTTACATTCATATAAGAAAAGACATGAAAAACTTATCAAAATAGCAAAAAAAGTTACAAAAGGACTTAATATTAGAATTAAAGTTATTGGCAAAGATAATCTTTTAAAAGGACCAATGTGAATTGTTGCAAACCACTCTGCACAATATGACGGAATGTATATTGCAGCAGCTATTGGTGACAAAACAGAAATGTCTATAATAGTTAAAAACGAACTTAAAAATAATAGATATATAAAAGGAATACTAGCTAGTGTCGATGCGTTCTTTATAGATAGAGCAAATCTAAGAGATGGAATCAATGTTCTAAATAGAGCAGCTAACTATGCAAAGCAAAATAATAGATCAATAGTAATTTTTCCAGAAGGAACAAGATCTGAAGATACAATAATGAAACAATTTAAGGGAGCATCATTTGCATTCCCTCAAAAATATGCACTTCCAATTCTTCCAATATCTATTGCTGGTACATTAGAGGCAAGAAGATGATGAATACCTGCTAGAAAAACACTTTTTGTTACAATACATAAACCAATTAAAGCAATTGAACATATAAAAATACCAAGAGATATTCTTGCGAGAAGAGCCCAAAAAGAAATACAAAAAGGATTAGATTTATATATTAAAAATTTAACTCCAGAACAAAAGAAATTTCATGATAAATTAATGGCATTAGGACTTATTGTCGAAAACAAAAAGAGGTTAAATAAAAAAGAGTAGAAAATAATATGAATATTGTTGAGATAATAAATAAAAAATTAACAAATAAACCATTAACTGAAGAAGAAATCTCATTCACAGTTAATGGTTTTGTTTCAGAAGATTCAATATCTGATGAAGAAATGACAGAATGATTAAAAGTAGTCTTTGAATTTGGTATGAATGATGATGAAACATTTTGATATACAAAAGCTCTTGTTGATTCAGGAGACTCTTTACCATTAGAAGATAGGGTTGATAAACACTCTACAGGTGGTATTGGTGATAAAGTAACATTATTGTTATTGCCAATCTCAATGGCAATGGGTATGAATATGTTAAAAATGTCTGGAAGAAGCTTAGGGTTTACAGGTGGAACAATTGATAAATTCGAATCATTTGATAATTTTAATGCTTCATTATCGATTGAAGAAGCATCTAAGCAAGTTGAAAAGATAGGAGCAGCCATTACTGGTCAAACTCCTAACTTAACTCCTGCCGATGGAAAGATATATGCACTTAGAGATGTTACTGGAACTGTAAATTCAATTCCTTTAATTGCTGCATCAATAATGTCTAAGAAAATTGCTACTGGAGCAAAATACATTTTAATTGATTTAAAAGTTGGTTCTGGAGCATTCATCAAAAATATGGATGATGCAATGATATTAGGCGATACTATGAAAAACATAGCAACTAAGTATGGAAGAGAAGTATTCATCTTAATGACTTCAATGGATAGACCATTAGGTCAATACATTGGTAATGGAGCAGAAGTTAAAGAAGTAATCAAAATTTTAACTGGTAAATCAAAAGATGAAGATATTTATGAAGTTATTCTTAAAATAGCAACTGAATTAGCTATGAAATCAAAAGGCCTTACTGAAGAAGAAACTAAAGTTCTTTTCCATGAAGTAATTGATTCAGGACAAGCATTAGAAGCATTTAAAGAATTGATTGCAGCACAAGGTGGAAATCCTGAACAGATACATGATTTATCATACTTTACTCCATATTATAGAACAGTAATTAAAACCAATCAAGCTGGTTATGTAAAATTTAATGATGTTTCTGATTTTGGTAAAGCCTTACTTGAATTTGGTGCTGGTAGAATATTTAAAACAGACAAAATTGATCATTCTGCTGGAATCAAAATTGAAAAAACATTTGGTGAATATGTTGAAAGATATGACACGTTATTTACATTATTTTCTTCAACTGAGCCAACAGAAGACCAGCTAGAAAATATTAAATCAATTTTTAACATTACTAAAGAAAAAATAGATAAAGAAAATATTATTATTGGTGAAATTAAATGATAGCCAAAGAAAAAAATTTTACTTTGGAAAACTTTGAAGGTCCATTAGATCTTTTATTACATCTTATTAGAGAAAAAAAATTAAATTTACTTGAAATTTCATTAGTTAAAGTAGCAGATCAATTCATTGAGTTTGTTATTAAAAATAAAAACTTCAATCTTGATATAGCTTCTGAATATTTATTAATTGCTTCACAATTAATAGACATGAAATCAAAATTCTTAATGAAGAGTGAAATTTTTACAGAACCATCAGTTTATGATGATATCGATCAAGAAAATCTTCTTGAAAGATTAATAATATATGAAAAGTTCAAAAAACTTTCTGATGGATTACTTGATGTATATCATAACGCGCCAGGTTTTGAAAAACTAGATGATGACTTTATCCCGTATATGGAAGAAGAAGGAGAAAGAATAATTAGCCTTATCTCTAACGGAACACCAGATCTAATAAAAGCATGAAAAAACATTGTAGTTAGATTAGAAAATACAAAACCATTAGAAACTAGATTGAAAGTAAGAAAGATATCAATTGAACAAAGAAAAAAGGAATTAGAAGAAATAATTGAGAAAAGGGACACAACTTTTTTATCAATTATTGATAACCCTTCAAAATATTACATGGCAATTACATTATTAGTGCTTCTAGAATTATCAAATGAAGGTAGAGTAATATTGGTTCAAACAAATGAAAACACTGACATAGAAATTAGGAGAAGACATGAACAGTAAATTATTATACTCAATACTATTTCTTAAAGGAAGAATTGGTTCTGATATTAAAGAACTGGCTACTATATTAAAATTAACACAAAAACAAACAAAAGAAGAAATAGATATTTTAAAAGAAAAACTTATCAAAAATAAATCATCAACAGTTATCAAACATACTGATGACAAAATTAGATTAACTATATCAGACGAAACTTCTAAGGAACTTTCTTTAAGAATGGATAAAACTATAAGTGTTAAACTATCTAAGTCAGTTATTGAAACATTAACTATAATTGCATACAAGCAACCTATTATCAAACCAGAAATTGAAAGAATAAGAGGAGTGTCATCTGATTATGCAATTTCAAAATTATTAGAATTTGATTTAGTTGAAGATGATGGCAAATCAGATTTGCCTGGTCAACCAAGACTGTACATTACATCACCAGCCTTTTTAGAACTATTTAATATATCAAATCTAAAAGAACTTCCGGAACTTCCTGAAGATTTTGAATCAGATAATAAAGAACAATTAAGTTTATTTAATTATGATGAATAACGAAACTAGAATACAAAAGTTAATTGCAAACTATGGAAATCACTCAAGAAGACAAGTTGAACGTTTTATAAAAGATGGTAAAGTAACTAAAAATGGCAATTTAGTAAAGTTAGGAGACAAAGCATCAATAGAGGATGTGATAACAATTAATGGTGAGAAAGTTAAGTTCATTACTAAACATGATTACTATATTGTTAACAAACCAAAAGGGTATATCTCAAAAAGAGTTGATGCTCAACAAAAAGAAGTAATATCTTTAATCCCTAATTTAAAAAAAAGAAATTTATTTACAATAGGAAGATTAGATGTATTAACAACAGGATTAATCGTGGTAACTAATGATGGTTATCTTTCAAACAAGATGAATAGTCCTGCTTCAAAGGTAAAAAAAACTTATTTAGTATTTGTGAAAGGTAAGCTTTTACCAAAAATGCAGAAGCAAATTAAAATAGGGATTGAACTAGATGATGGTTATGTAACAAAGCCAACAAGAGGATTCAAAATTATTAAAGAATCAGATAGCCAATCAACATATAAAATATCAATTGACGAAGGTAAGAAAAATCAAATAAGAAGAATGATTGAATCGGCTGGTTCAAAAGTTATTAATTTAAAAAGAATATCAGTAGGAGATTTAAACATTGAGGGTGTAAAATTAGGTGAGTATAAAAAAATGAACAAACAAGAGATATATGATCGTCTTGAAATAAAAATGGAAAAATAATGAAGAAATATAATTCAGTAGCAGTAGTGGGTTCACAATGAGGTGATGAAGGAAAAGGTAAAATAACTAACTATTTGGCACAAGAAGCTAAAATTGTTGTTAGATGAGCTGGGGGGAACAATGCGGGGCATTCGATTAAGATAGGAGATGTAAGATATGCATTACATCTTCTACCTTCAGGTATTCTTGATCCAGCAGTAATGAATGTTATTGGCAATGGAGTCGTTCTTGACCCAATGGGCATGGAACTTGAATTAGAAACTTTAAGACAAAAAGGGATTAAGGATTTTCAACTTAAAGTTTCCGATAGAGCACATGTTGTTTTCCCATATCATGTTTTAATGGATGGATTACAAGAAGCTTTTAGAAGTGCAAGGAAAATTGGTACAACAAAAAGGGGCATCGGTCCAGCTTATATGGATAAAGCAGATAGAATTGGCATCAGAGTTATTGATCTATTTGATGATGAATTATTAAAAAATCTAATTAAAGATAATGTATATTTTAAAAATATAATTGTTGATCATCTTGAAAAAGATGGATATGACATTTCTGTAGAATTTGAAAATGCGTTAATTAAAGTAAAATTAAAATCTGAAGAAAAATATGAACTATTAAGAGCTACATTAAATTCAGATAATAGAATTGATGAACAAAAGATATATGACTTAGCAGTTAAATATAGAGAATTATTAAGGCCATATGTTGATGACACATCAGTTTATGTGTATAATGAACTTGAAAAAGGTACAAAAGTATTGTTTGAAGGTGCTCAAGGTGTATTGTTGTCACTTGATCACGGAACATATCCATTTGTTACTTCATCAGAGCCAGGTTCATCAGCAATACCAGTTGGTGTTGGATTACCAGCATGAGCTGTAAACAAATCATTAGGTATTGTTAAAGTTTATTCAACAAGAATAGGGACTGGTGGATTCCCAACTGAGTTTGAGGATGAAACAGCTAAGCAAATAAGAACAGCCGGTAATGAATTTGGCACAACAACAGGAAGGCCTAGAAGAATTGGTTGATTTGATGCTGTTCTTGTGAGACATGCAGTCAGAGTATCTGGATTAACCCATATAGCAATTACATTATTAGATGTTTTATCTGGTGTTGGTGATTTAAAAATCGCTATTAACTATGATTTAAATGGAAATGTTATTGAAAACTTACCAGCAGGCGAAAATGATTTCAACAATGTTAAACCAATATACATTGAAGTACCTGGATGAACTGAAGATATTACAAATGTTAAAACATTTGATGAACTTCCTAAAGCCACACAAAACTATCTTCTTAAAATAGAAGAAGTAACAGGCGTTAAGATTGCTCAATTCTCAGTAGGACCTGAAAGAAACAAAACAATTGATTTAATCAAAATGTTTGATTAATTATTAATAATATTATTAAATAAACCAAGAAGGTTTGTTTTTATTTTATATTAATTACTAACAAATTCTTGTAAATTACTAATTTGTATTTGAAATATCCTATATAAAAACAATTACACTATTTTGGAGTGTATAATTTTGTAGAACGAAATGAATAACCTACCTAAAAAAATACTTAAATCAAAGAAAAACATTTTTATTACAGGGCCAGCAGGTTCTGGGAAGTCTTATCTATTAAATCAAATAGTTGAATATGCACAGACAAATAATATTTTAGCAGCTGTTACAGCATCTACTGGTACTGCTGCAATAAATGTAAATGGAATTACTATACATAAGTTTTTAGGCTTTGGTATTCAGCAAAATAAACAATATGTTAAAACTTTAATAGAGAAACCATATTGACCAAGAATAGCAGCAGATATAAATAAAATAGATGCAGTAATAATAGACGAGATATCAATGATTTCAAACAAACAAATAGAACTTATTGATACAATTATGAAAGAAGCTAGACATAGTTCAAAAGCTTTCGGTGGATTACAAATGATTTTTGTTGGTGATTTCTTACAATTACCACCAATAGGCAGAGGTGTTGGTTATGCTTTTGAATCTTTATCTTGAAAAGAAGGCGACATTAATGTTATTAACTTAACTAATAACTATAGACAAAAAGAAACTGACTTTAGAGAATTATTAAATGCAATACGTATTGGAGATAGCAGTAATATATCAAAACATAAGGAGATTCTTTTAGATAGAGAAATTAAACAAATGGATGTTGATCCCGAAAAAACAATTCTTGTTTCTAAAAATGATAGAGCAAATAAATATAATCTATTTAAACTTGATGAATTAAAAGGTAAAGAATATAAATTTTCAGCAATTGGAAAAGGGGAAAAGGAATATAAAAATTCCTTATCTAAATCTGTATTAGCAGATGAAACTCTTATAGTTAAAAAGCATGCGAGAATAATAATGCTTGTTAATGATGTTGATGGTAAATATATCAACGGAACACAAGGTTATGTTGCTAATGTATTTGCCAGCAAAGACGGTAAAGAATATATTACACTTGAACTTGATAATGGCAATATAGTTGATGTACATAAATATACTTGAACAGCAAAAGATTATAATGATAAAGTACTGGCTTCATATGAGCAATTTCCATTGAAACTAGCATGAGGAATTACAATTCATAAATCACAAGGCGCAACCATTGAAGACTTACATATTGACTTTGCAGGATTGTTTGCTCCATCAGCAATGTATGTTGCCTTATCTAGAACTACTTCATTAGATAAATTAACTGTTTCAAATTTAAGAAATGCAAGAAACATGACAGATCCAAAAGCGAAAAGATACTATGAAATTCTTTTGAATAAAGATTAATAAAAAACCATTGATTACACAATGGTTTTTATTTTATTATTTTTCTTTAATGTTTAAGAATTTCTTGTTAAGGTATTTACTTACACCAGATTCATCATTAGTGTAATCAGTTATATCTCCAGCAAATGCTTTTACTATTTCGGGAGCATTTTTCATTGCTACTCCTAATCTTGCCATAGAAAGCATTTCTGTATCATTTAGACCATCACCAAAGGCTATTGTTTTGGACATTGATATTCCGTAATAGGCAGCCATTGCTTTCATAGCAGACCCTTTATGAGAGAATTTACCATTAATTTCAATATTAATAATATCACCATGTTCTCATATTCTAAATATGAATGCATTTCCATATTCACGTTTAAGAGCATATATGACATCATACTTATTTACTTTTTTAACATCTATTTTAACTGTTACAGAGAAGGGATCTTCAATTAACTTATCTCCATATTTATATTCAATTAACTCTTCTGTGTCATAAATATGGAAAGTATTCATTGTTACTTTATCGCCTTTATCAAGAACGGCTGTTAGTTTTTGATATTCAATAATAACATTAAGAATAAATCCTTTTAAGATTCTATCAGCTAATACATCTTGTATCAGTAGTCTGTTCATAGTACTTTGAATAGGCACAAATCTTTCATCAGAAGGATTATGTATATAAGCACCATTATAGTTTGCTATTATAGTATTTAAACCAATTTCTTCATATATTACTTTAGTATCTCTATAAGGTCTCCCTGTAATAATTGCTACTGCATGTCCTTGTTTAATAACATCTTTCAGAACATCAATACTTCCTTTTGCTATTCTATCATTATTACCGTCATACTTCATAAGTAATGTTCCATCAAGATCTATTGTTACTAATCATCTTTTTTCTTTTAATCATTTATTCATTTAAACCAACTCCTTTATATATTTTGTCTAAATTTTCTTTTGCGATACTTTGTATCTTTTCATAATTTGCATTTAATATTACATCCATTTCATCTTTAGAAATCATTTTAAATTTTTCTTGTAATGGTTCTAATACTAAAATTATAGCTTCACTAACTTTTTCTTTGAATTCCTTATAATCTAAATTTTCTAATTCTTTGACAGAATCTTCTATATTTTTCCCAGTCATTACTGAATATATAGTTATAAGATTTGAAACCCCAGGTTTTTTTTCTTTGTCAAAATATACTTTATCTTCTGAATCAGTCAGAGAAGAACCTATTTTTTTCTTTATAATCTCTGGTTTGTCTAATAAAAAGATTGTATTATTTAAATCGCTATCTGATTTAGACATTTTGTATTCCGGAGTTTTAAGAGCCATTATTTTATTTCCGACTTCTAGAATATTAGGAGTAGGCACATTGAATGATACTCCATATTTATTATTAATACGTTCTATAAGTGTTCTAGTTAGTTCTAAGTGTTGTTTTTGATCTTCGCCAACAATGACTTCATCTGCATTATAAAGAATGATGTCAGCAGCCATTAGAAGAGGGTAAACATATAACCCAACTGGAACTCCAAGCATTTTTTGTTTTTTAGTTAATTTTTCAACCTTATCTTTGAACTGAGTCATTCTGTTTAATTCACCTTGGTATGAGTTAACACTCAATAGATAAAATAATTCAGTATGTCCAGTAATGTGTGATTGAATAAAAAGATTTACTTTTGTAATATCAATACCAGCTGCTAGATAAAGAGCGATGTTTTCATAAACATTGCTTTTTAAAATCTCTGGGTCTATAGGAAGCGTTAATGCATGCAAGTCAGCGACAAACATAAAGATTTCTTTATCTTTATCATTTTGTGCTTTCTTTAAATTATTAATTGCTCCAATATAATTCCCAAGTGTTAATTTTCCAGTTGCTGTTAATCCCGATATTACTCTTTTCATTATTTCTTTTCTACTTCTACTTCTACAGGTTGTCCTAAATTTATAACAACCGGAATAACAATAGGTCTAATTCCCTTTTCTCTTAAGAATGTTTCTTCAACAGTTGTTCTTAATATATCTTTAATCTTTGCAAAAGATTTCTTTTCATCTGAATTGTAGTAATCTACAATATTTTTACTTGATTCTTTAGTAATTTTATTAAATAGATCTGATGATTTATTTATAGAAACTGTACCTTTAGAAATTAGTTCAGCATTTGCTACCAATTTATTCTTAGTTGAATCAATAGCTATACTAATTATCACAGCACCATTAACTGACATTTGCTTTCTGTCATCAATGATTTTTGAAGATTGACCCTTTAGTGATGTTTCATCAACAAAGATATCTTCAGCTTCAACTTCACCTGCATAAGAAACAACACCATTAACAATTTTTACTCTACCACCATTGTCTGTAATGAAGATGTTATTCTTAGGAACACCTGATTGTATTGCGGTCTTAGCATGTTTAACTTGCATAACCTTTTCACCATGAACTGGCATGAAGTGTTTTGGTCTTACTAAACTTAAGAAGAACAATTGTTCTTGTCTTCCGCCATGACCAGAAGCGTGAACTCCAGGATTTGTTTTACTTGTAATAACTCTTACACCATTTTTAATAAGATTATTAATAACCTTTTCAATTGGTTCAAAGTTTCCAGGTATTTCAGAAGAAGCGAAGATAACTGTATCTTCTTTTCTTAATTTAACGTCTTTATGTCTGCCATCTGACATTTTAGATAGGGCGGCAAGAGTTTCTCCTTGTGTCCCTGTAGAAAGCAATAGTAATTCTTCATCTTTTATATGTTTGATTTTTCTTGAATCAACAAACATATCTTCGGGTGCATTAATATATTTAATTCTTCTAGCAATAGTAACAACTTTATCCATTGAGTATCCAAATACCGCAATCTTTCTTTTATGTTTTAAAGCTAAGTTAACTAGCTCTCTAACTCTATAAATATTAGAAGCAAATGTAGCTATTACAATTCTTCCTTTTGTTCTTTGGATGATTCCATCAATTGTATCTCTAACTACAGATTCTGAAAGTGAGAAGTTGTCACTTAATGAATTAGTTGAATCTGATAAGAGTAATGTTAATCCTTCTGAACCGATATTAGCCATCTTGTGGAAATCTGCTTTTGTACCAACAGGAGTTAAATCAAACTTGAAGTCAGCTGTATAACTTACTGTACCATGTTTTGATTTAAACAGAACACCAAATACATCTGGAATAGAGTGGTTTACATTAAAGAAATTAATTTTGAAGTTTCTACTTTTGATTTCATATTTATTATTTATAATTTCAATCTTAGGTCTAGCAACATTTCTATCTTTAACTTTATGTCATATTAGTTGAGCTGCAATTCTACCAGCATATATTTTTGGTATTTTAACTGCATCAAGTAAATGAGGAACTGAACCAATATGATCTTCGTGTCCGTGAGTAATTATTAAACCTTTAATTTTTTCTTTGTTCTTAACTAAGTGTGCAAATGAAGGAATTATTCCATCAATTGAAACCTCAGAAGAGAACTTAATCCCACTATCCACGATTCATATTTCATTTCCTTGTTCGAATACATACATATTCTTTCCAACTTCACCCAATCCACCTAACGCATATACATACATAGGCGGAACATTACTTGAACTCTTGAAATTTTTCTTCTTTGGTTCAATCTTTTCACTATTTGTTTTTTTAATTTGGTCTATTGCCATTATTTCTCCTTTGTGTTTGTTGTCAAGAGAATAGATTATGATATTTTAATAGCTTTATTGTCAACTTTGAATGGGTCTAGCTTGTTAATTCTGTCATAGAATAATATTCCAAGTAGGTGATCCATTTCATGTTGTATAACTATTGCAGTTAATCCTTTAGCTTCAATTTCAACATCTCTACTTGTTAAGTAGTCAGTAGCTTGTAACTTTATTGAATATGGTCTAAGAACATAACCCGCATGCTCTCCTTCAACTGATAAACAACCTTCACCACTTGCAAGGTATGCTTTTGTTGAGTTTGTTTCAATAACTTCAGGATTAATTAGAGCAAACTCTTCAGGAGTTCCTATAAATTCATTTTCTATTCTAATAAACATCATTTTTCTTGCTTTTCCAATTTGAACAGCAGAAATACCAAATGCAGGTCTTAAGTTTCTTGAACTTGCCTGTGTTTTGTCTTGTGATGATCTAACGTAATCAATAATTTGTTCCATAATTTCCTTATCACTTTTAACAAGTGGGAAGGGAACATTTACACTGATTTCTCTAATTAGTTCTACATCGTCTTTAATGATGTCAACATATGTTAGCCTTTTGGCTAGTTTCTTGACCTTTTTGTCTTTTTCTTTTGCCATACTATTTATATTATAATTAAATTAATAAACAATGGTTTAATTATTATGAAAATAAATTTTGTAATACCAAAAGGTAAAAATATACAAACTAGACAAATGAAAAGATGAGATTAACATAAGCAATGGCCAAATCAAAAATGTTAACACCCTTAACATTACATCTATTAATATTTTTGATCCACCTTCTATTGCAAACATTATTATGAAGAAGCAATAGAATTATTTTATAAATATGATGTTTTACATGACAATGGAAAAATAATTTTATGAAAAAAATATAAAGTCGAAATAAATTTCCCATCTCAATATACAATTAAAGTAATAAAGAAATTAGGAGAGATGGATATTATCATTCTTTAATATACAAAACATGAGTAAAAAAATAATAGCATTATTCCCAGCATCATTCAACCCAATTCATAATGGACATGCAGAAATTATCAAATTTGCTGCTGACACATATGATGAATTAATTCTTTTTGTTGCAAATAATGAAATAAAAAAATATCCAATTATTATTTCACAAAGAGCAAAACTAGTTCAGGAATTTATTGATTCACTTGAACAAGATAATATAAAAGTCATTGAACAATCAAATACAAATATGCTTACACCACTTGTAGCAAAAAAAAATAATGCAACTCTTATTATAAGAGGAATCCATGAACAAGCAAAAGGGATCATACAAGATAAACTTATAGAATATGAAGCTAATCTTGCTGATAGTTATTTAGAAGAAAACCCTGATCTTGATTTTCATTACATCCGTACAAATGGAATAAAAGTAAGTTCAACCGAAGTTAGAAAACTTGCAAAAAATAGAGAAGACATATCTGGTTTAGTGCCTGAAGTTATTTATAGAGAAACAAGGACATTATATGAGTAAAGGAAAATTAATAGTATATTCTGGCCCTTCAGGAGTAGGGAAAGGCACTTTAAGAGAAACAATAACTTCTGTGCCAGAATTTAAACTTAAATTCTCTGTTTCTTGAACAACAAGACCAATTAGAGAAGGAGAAGTTGATAGTGTACACTATCACTTTGTTACTAAAGAACAATTTAAAAAAGCTATTGCCCAAGATAAATTTTTGGAATGAGAAAAATATGCTGATAACTACTATGGAACTCCTCTTGCTCCGGTTCTTGAAGCAATGGAAAACGGAGATAACATATTACTTGAAATAGAAGTTAAAGGCCAAAAACAAGTTTTAACAAAAATTCCAGATGCAATAACAATTTTTATACTTCCTCCTCATATAGATGTACTTAGAAATAGATTGTCATCTAGAAACACTGAAAATGAATTAACTTTAGAAACAAGAATAAATATTGCTGAGCTTGAAATAGAAGAAGCAAAAGAGAACAATAGATATAAACATTTTATTGTTAACGTTGATTTTGAAACAGCTAAAAAGGAACTTAGAGATCTAATAGAAAGTGAATTACTTTAAGTGAAATATATATATACAGGAAAATCAGAAAAAGGTAGAAGAGAAAATAATGAAGATAATTTCTTAATTTTCAATACAAACGAAGGTGTTTTAGTTGCAGTTGTAGCAGATGGAATGGGTGGACATAAAAGTGGAGAAGTCGCATCTATATTATCTGTTAAATATGTAAAGAAAATATTTACAACATTACCTCTTTTAGGATTCTCAGAAGAAGAAATCCAAAAAAGAATAATCATGTCAGTTAGATCTATTCAAAAAAAACTAATTAGATTAGCAGATCAAGATGAAAGATTGTTAGACATGGGCACTACATTAAACATAAATGTTTTTGTGGGAGATAAAATGTTTACACTAAATATTGGTGATTCAAGAACTTCACAATTTACTAAAAAAGATATTGTTAGAATTACTGAAGATCATAATTTAGCAACCCTTGCTTTGAAATCTAAAGCATTAGAGAAATATAAAAACTATACTAATTATTTAACATCATCTCTTGGTCCTAAAAAGGAAGCAAAAGCCGATATGTTTGTTACAAAACTAAATAAAAGAGGTTATATGATCATAACATCTGATGGTGTTCATAATTTCTTAAATTCACAGGAAATAATTAAAATTTTTAAATCAAGATCAAAAACTCTTGAAGCAAAAGTTGACTCATTAATTAATGAGTCATATGAAAATAATTCAAATGACAATATGACAGCAGTGGTGGTGAAATATGATAGTTAAGGCAGGAGACGTAGTTAACAATCGTTATGAAGTTAAAAGTTTTCTGGGCGAGGGAGCAACAGCGAGAGTTTGAAAAGCCTTTGATAGAAAACAAGGTTTTGACGTTGCTTTAAAAGTTCAACAACCACAAGGTGGAACTAATATAATTTCTAACCTTAATACAAGATTTGTTTTAGAAGGAAAAGCTTTATTAAGTTTTAATAATAAAAATATTGTAAGGGTTTATGAATTATTTTCAATTGGAAAAGCAAACATTATAGTTATGGAACTTCTAGAAGGCAAGACAGTTAAAACTTATCTAAGAGAGAAAAAACAATTCACTCCAAAAGAAACAATGATATTTGCAGTACAGATTTTACATGCATTATCTTACATGCACAAAAAAAATATAATGCACCGTGATTTAAAACCTGAAAATATAATCATTAATTATGACAATCAAGTTAAGTTAATGGACTTTGGTATTATTCAAGTTTCACAAACACAAGATTTAACAAAAGATCAATCAATCATTGGTACAGTTTCTTATCTTGCACCAGAAATTATTAGACAAGAACAAGCAACTCCTACATCAGAAATATGGTCATTAGGCGTCCTTCTTTATCAAATGTTAACAGGTGTTTTGCCTTTCAAAGGAAGTGACATAAACAATACGGCACTAAAAATACTAAGAGATAAGCCAGTTCCTTTAAGTGAACTAAATCCTCAAGTAGATCCTGTTTTAGAAAACATTATTTTTAAAATGCTAGATAAGGATATGTTTAAGAGATATAGATCAGCTGATTCAGTAATTGATGCCATTGGAGATTATGTAAATAATAATTCTAAGGTTATGAAACACTCAATTGATAAAACCGAAAGAGGTTTACCCACCAAAACTAAGAAGCAAAAAGTCAAAATGATGAAATCCATTCCAATCTTAATTGGAATGGCAATAACAATAACTGTTATAGCAGTTGTACTAATATTAGTCATATTATAAATATGGAAAAAATAGGTATAGTAATATATTCATCAGGAGGTAACTACAGAGTAAGTTTTGACTCTGAAGTTTTTAACGTTAAACCAATGGGCATTTTTAGAAAAAATAATGAAAAAATTCTTGTTGGAGATATGGTTGTTTTTGAAGTTAATGAAGGTGATGAATTAAATGTGATTACAAAATTATTGAAAAGATCTAATGAATTTGTTAGACCTAATATTTCTAATGTAGATAATGCAATAATTACAACATCTATAACAGAACCTAAGCTAAATGATTATTATTTAGACAAATTAATAACAATTTTTCAAATGAAAAATGTTGAACCAATAATATTATTCACAAAATCTGATTTAGGTATTTCTGAAGAATCACAAGAAATAATTAATGAATACATCAATGCTGGTTATAAAGTAATTATTTCTGGTGATTCATTATCAGAAGATACATTAAATCAATTAAAACAATGAACTGAAAATAAATTATCAGTCATCACTGGTCAAACAGGTGTTGGAAAATCTACATTTATAAACAAACTTACAAATCTAAATCTTAAAACTGGAGAGATTTCAAAAGCTCTAGGAAGAGGAAAACATACAACAAGACATAGTGAAGTTTTTGAATTGTTTCCAAATTCATTAGTTATTGATACTCCTGGGTTTTCATCATTAAATTTAGAAAAAAGAGACTTTGAGCTATTGCCACATAACTTCTTTAATTTTGGAGATTTATTTAGTGGATGTAGATTTAATGATTGTAGACATATCAACGAGACTGGATGTAATATAATCCCTAATTCTTCAAAACGTACTTTAAAGAATTATTGAAAACTTATGACAAAATCTGAATAATTGTTATAATAACATAGTAAATAAGTGAAAGCAGAGCAAGTCTCTCACCTGATGATTATAATTCTTGGGTACTAAGCATTTATATTAATAGTAATTTTATTATTTTATATTAGGCTTTCATGTATGTGAAAGTTTTTTATTTGCTTATTTACATAGAGGTGATTAATATAGCAATAAAAATTAGAAAAAGATACCAAGGTAGAACTAGAGAAATAAATAGAGATATTATTAATGAAAGCATTAGTGCTAAAGAATTATTAGTAATAACAGCAGATGGAGAGAAACTAGGAGTTATTTCAAGAGAAGTAGCGCTTAAGAAAGCTGAAGACGCTGAATTAGATTTAGTCCTTATAGCACCAAATTCAACACCGCCAGTTGGGAAGATTGTAGACTATGGTAAATATAAGTACGAAAAGAAAAAAGCAGAACAAGCAGCTAAGAGAAATCAAAAAGTTGTTGAGTTAAAAGAAATAAGAATAACACCTAATATCGGACAACATGATTTAGAAACAAAACTAAAAAACGGACGTAAGTTTCTAAAAAACGGAGATAAACTTAAAATTTCATTAAAGTTTAGAGGCAGAGAAAATCTAAACAAAGATTTTGGAGCAAAAACTCTAAAAAGAGCAGTAGACATGATTAAAGATGTTTCTGACATAGAAAAACCACCAAAAGAAAGTGGTAGATTTTTAGATGTGATATTAAAACCAAAAAAATAAGGAGGCATTATATTTATGCCAAAGCAAAAATCAAAAAAATCAGTACAAAAAAGAGTAAAAGTTAGAAAATCTGGAAAAGTCCAAAGATCACAAGCATTTACATCACACTTATTTGCAAATAAATCAACAAAAGCAAAAAGAAAACATAGAAAGCAAATAAACATGAATGACTCAGATATCAAAAGATATAGAGACGTGATGTAGGAGGTAAACATGGCAAGAGCAAAAGCGGCAGTTACAAAAAAAGCAAGACATAAAAAAATCCTTAAACAAGCCAAAGGTTACTTCGGACATAAGAGTATTGGATATAAAACAGCTAAAGAAGCTGTTAGAAAATCAAAAGAATATGCATTCAGAGACCGTAAGCAAGTTAAAAGAAACATGCGCAAACTATGAATCAAAAGAATAAATGCAGCCACAAGAATGTATGGTATGAATTATTCACAATTCATGAATGGTTTAAAGAGAGCAGAAATTGATTTAAATAGAAAAATGTTAGCTGATATTGCAGTTAACGATCTAAAGCAATTTGAACAATTAGTTGAAGTTGTTAAAAAAGCATTAAAATAGGCGAATGCCTATTTTTTGTTCTTTAAAGTATTTATTGAAATACAAAAGGTTATAATTAGTTAAATAGGAAAAATATATGTCAAAAGAAATTAAAACAGAAGCGCCTACAGCTTCATTAAAAAGAGATACTATAAATCTCTCACAAATTAACGGTATTCCAGCACATGAAGAAAAAGTAGTTGAATATATTAAAAAATCATTCAAAGGAATATCTGGTCTAAAATTTGAAAGAGATGGATTAGGTTCATTAGCCATAATCAAAAAAGGAACTAAAGTAAATGCTTCAGTCATTTCATTCACCGCTCATATGGATGAAGTGGGTTTTATGATTACTAAAATTGAAAAAAATGGATTCATTAAATTTACACCAATTGGTGGATGATGAGGACATGTTGTTCTTGGTAAATTATTAACTATCACAACACAAACAGGAAAAGAGTTTGTTGGTGTTGTTGGTTCTAAAGCTCCACACTTACTTGAAACTAAGGAAAGAGTAACAGTAATGGATATTAAGAATATGCATCTTGATATTGGTACTAAATCACAAAAAGAAGTGGCGAAACTTGGAATTCAAGTTGGTGACATGTTAACTCCTACAAATGAACACGCATATGAAGTTGCTAATGATAGAGTTATTGCAAAAGCGCATGATGATAGAGCTGCAGTTGCAGTAGGTATGGAAATCATCAGAAAACTTACCAAAATTAAACATGAGGCAACAGTTATATTTGTAGCTTCTACACAAGAGGAAGTTGGATTAAGAGGGGCAAGAACATCAGCATACAAATGAACTCCAGATATTGGGTTTGCAATCGATGTTACAATTGCTCATGATACTCCAGGAATAGAACCTAGAGATACAGTTCTTGGCTCAGGAGTAGCACTATCATTATTTGATAGATCAGTTATAGCCAACAAAGCCCTTGTTAGAAAAATGGAATCAGTTGCTAAGGAATATAAAATTCCTTACACATTTGATTCATTAACAGCTGGAGGAACTGATTCAGGTGCTATTCACTTAACAAAAGAAGGTGTAATTAATATGACATTATCAATTCCTTCAAGATACATTCACTCACACAATTCAATGATTGACCTTAAAGATTTACAAGCTACAGTTGATCTTGTAATTAACTTTATTAAAGATTTCAAAACAGAAGATTTAAATAAATTAGTATTTAAATAGATAATAAAAAAATCACAATTAAACTGACCCAGTAAAAGTGGACAACCGAGAAATCGGTTGTCTTTTACTTTAGGAGGTAAAAAATGGGTAAACATTTATCAAAAGAAATTAAATATAATTATGTTATGAGATATAAAAACGGAGAAAGCCCTACAAAGTTAGGGCTTAAACTAGCAAATCTAAACTTAACAAACCAAAACAATAAAAAGAATTTACGTCAAAGTGTATTGACATGAAATAGAAAATTTAACAAGGAAAGAATTACAGGTTTGATTAGTAAGACTGGACTTTGCTTTGGAGAAAATAAAGGACGTCCAAAAAAGGAAAAGGAATAAAATCTATTAAGAAGGGATCAAAACTTGATACATAATGATCACAATACCACCATGTCCAGATTGTGCCAAAAACTTGAGTGATTCTGGTTATATTAAGAAAAATATTTTTCTTAATATAAGGTGATGGTTATGATGATAAAAATAAAAAATATTTATCCAATCATAAAGATGTTATAAAATTTATTCATAAAACAGATACTCAAAAAGAAATTATAGAGTACTTGAATAATGAATACTGAAAATACCATAAAAAAAGTATACTAAAAAATCCAAGTAAAAAACATACTTAACTTTGCAAAATAGTTAATCCTGTATATCTATTTCATTAAAGTATAATCTAGACATGAAACATACAACTCTAATAGCAATATAACCATCTAAAGACATAGCTATTAATGTTGAAAATTTCATAGTGTTACTATATCTCTTTTGTAGCCATTACATTCACACTACTTTTGTCTTACCTTGTTTTAAATAAAAATGTTTTAATTTGTTCTGGTTTAAATGAACCAAATTCAATTTTATTGTCAATGCAAATATTTTTTGATATTTTCTCTACTAATAAGTTAGTTTCAAAAGACTTGCTAATCATTTCAGAAGATATTGATCCTGAATTCACTATTTCATTTGCAGAAATATTATGAAGACGGATAATAAAGCTATTATCTTCTTTTGGTTCAATATTAGAAATTGCAATTTCATCTTTAAGATTGAATTCACTAATAAAATTTTTTATTTCATCAAATTTATCAAAATTAGCAATTGGGAAGAATTTTAAAGCTCCACTAAATTTATTTAGATTTTGATTATTATAAATAGTTAAAGGAGTTAAATAACTCTCTAATTCTCTTTTTGTTTTGTATAGATCAAAATTTGATCCAAACTGGATTGATAAATCATAACTTAACTTTCTGTTGAGTAACTGACTATCTGGAGTTTCTATATACTTCATTGAAACTCCTGAAGCAATACCAGGTCTTCTTTCAATGTTTGGTTTACCTAAAAATCCTACAGATCTGTATAGAGTTAGTGCAACTTCATTTTTTCTATTTAAAGGAACTTCAAATTCTTTTATTCCTTTAGCAAAAACTGATAAATAACCATCACCATTATTAAGTCCACAATAATTTATGAATGGGTAGATACCCGTTGGTTCTTCTTCTCACTTTTCATCTTTTCATTTATCAATCATAGGATGCTTAATTGGTCTATCAATAAATGAAAAGGCTGTATCTGATGTAGAAGTGTATGCTTCTATATTAGATTTTATATTTAATCTTAATCTGTGATTAATTGCCTTGTTTTCAATATTAAATTTCATTAATATGTTTTCTGAATCTTCTAGTTTAAGTTCAAAGTCAAAAGGCATTTCAACTTGTTGATCTTCTTTGGATAATCCATCACTTATTACTTTAATATTTTTATTATATTTAAGTAAAGAAACATTTCCATCTCTTATAAAAGAAACATCATTGACTGAAAACTCAATAAGTCTTTCCTGTTCTTCTTTTACGTATGAGAAATCATATGTATCTCCATCATCGGTTTGATTTGATAAGTAAATGAAATCTTCAATGACTTCACTTGTTTCTTTAACAAAAATTGATAGTTTATTGTTTTTACTTATGAATATTTTATAAAAATCATTTTCAACAGAATCCAATTTTTCAGAAACTAAACTTATAAAAGCATTGTTATTATCTTTCAAGACCAAATTCTTATATGAGAATTTGTTTATTTCAATTTTTGCTCTTACATTATATATTAGGTAAAATTTATCAGGGTCTTGATCTTTATGTATTGATAAATCATCATAATTCTCTAATTCTTTAGAGATTATGTGATAATCAATTGTTTTACCAGTACTATTGTCAATAAGGTCAAATGATTTAAGATTTGTTGAAACCTCAAATGTTACATATTCTTTTTTATCAAACATTGATGTATTAAAAACTGTAACAGAGTCTATCTGTGAAGTTGCAAGTGAAATTTTAGAAGTTAAATATTCTATCATTGCATCCACTTCTTCTTTCAAATTTTTATATCTATTTAAAATTTGCTCATTAGTTGGATCAGTATTACATGCAGCAATTGAATCATGTGTATAATTCTGAGATAACACTTTTCAAATGTTATCCAATCATTCATTATTAAACTCTTTACCTAAAGCTCTTCACATAATCACTAAAGGATTAAGTATCTTGATTAAACGTTTTTCAATATTATCCATTAAGTACTTGTGATCATATCTAGAAGAATAAGATGATTTGTGAATTTTTGAAAATTCACCATCTAAGAATTCTGTTTCATAAATAGATGAAAGTTTGTTTCCGTCTATTTTATCCATGAATTTTGAAATATCTTCTAATAATTCAATTTCATATTCATCACTATTATCATTAAAATTACTAATTTTCTCTTTTAGATCAAAATCAATAGGAGTTTGATCATTACCAATCATTAAAAAGTAATGATCTAAATTAGTCATCTCTTGAACTTGTTTAATACCTTTTGCTAAAGCTTCAGGATCATTCATTTGAAGTCCCAAACCTGTTGCATAA
Organism: Mycoplasmataceae bacterium; assembly: GCA_030621645.1. Lineage (GTDB taxonomy): Bacteria > Bacillota_I > Bacilli_A > Mycoplasmatales > Hepatoplasmataceae > JAUXHI01. Next base: position 7,197 of record JAUXHI010000003.1, on the reverse strand, counting down.
CCATTCTTGATGACAAATGACTTAACTTTTGAACCATCCATTGATTCTCAATTAAATTCAATTAAAGGATGTTTATGCTTACTAAATCCTCTTCTAAACAGAGAGTCTGTAATATTAAAACCATTTAATATTTTAGGAAAATCCTTTGTTATACCAAATACATCTGGCACATATCCAATGTTCATATGTTTACCAAATTTCTTAGCATAATTTATTCCAAGTTCTAGATTTTTTACTATTCCTTCTCCTGAAATTACAATAAGATCTGTTTGTGTATATCATGGACCTATTTGTATTTTATTATTTTTGATTAATTTCTTTAAAATTTCTTTTTTATCTGAATTTGATTTAAGATATTCCTCAACTAAAATTGATTGTGCATCTAGTAAAAAATTATCTAGTTTTTTAGTTTCAAGAGCTTCTATCAACTCATTCATGTGGTTATTTAATAATACAAAAGAATGATTTTTCGTAAAAAATCATTCAAAATCTCAATGAGTATGTACTACAGAATATAATTTCTTTTTCATAGTTCTACTTTCCTTTAAATTCTAACTTAGAAAAGTTCTAAGATTTTTGGTATTCAAATTTATTTATTGTTTTAAAGGAAATATGAGTTAATTCTTGCTCACTAATTAAGATGTTTGCTCTTTTATTACCCTTGTCACTTCCTATTTGAATATTATTAAAGAATCCTTTTTTCTTTTCATCCTTTACAGTTATCCCGTCTTCTTCATTCAGTTTTCTATTATTTTTTTTGATTTCGTATTTAGCTAGTCCAATTGCTGTAAATGCTGTTACAAGCGCTCCGATTGCTGTTACGATTGGTCATATCAGGAAGACTGATCAGTTTGCAAATGATGCTGAGTCCATTGCTCCTAAAAACATCATAAATGGTCCTGCAACTCCTCCATAAACCCTAACACCTAATAACACTATTAGTGCTCCTGCAACTCCTCCCCCTAACATATTTGCTGGTATTCAAACTTTTGGGTTTGAAATTGCTATTGGAATTGCTCCTTCTGAAATACCAAATCATCCCATTGCAGCTGCAGTTGTAGATTCAACTTTCATTGATTCTGGTCACAGATTTGGTTTTATTAAATATGCAAATAATGCACCTATTGAAGCAATTGGAATTGCTACATGGAATGCTGAATATGGTTGTCAAATTTCTGTAAAGCCAGTATCTCCAAAGAATAATCCTAGTGACACTGCAAATGCTGTTTTGTTAATTGGTCCACCAAGGTCAAACATTGCTGCTGCACCAAATACAAACCCTACCATTCATATTACCCCCGCTCCTGCCGAGGACATTGCCTCAAGTCCTATAAATAATCCATACATTAGAAATGATAATGGAATACCAATAATAAACTTAATCACCATTGCCATGAATAATGACACAAATAATGGAATTATAAGAATTGGCATCAGTGGTCTTAATATTGAATTAAGTTTTAATTTCTGAAGTTGGTTGACAATTCAACCTGAGAATCAACCAGTAAATATAGCCCCAAAGAATCCGGCATGAATTCCTTTATCAGATATATCTCCGAGTGGTCCAAAGTTTTCAAATCCCACAAATATAAATGCACTATTTGTTATTAACATACCAGAGATAAACCCAACTGATACAGCAGGTTTTCCTCCGATTGAATATGCCATTGCGGCAGAGAACACTCCAAACATTAATCCAAATCCAACTTGACCAAATATAACCAACGCTGACATAAATCAGTGTCCATCTCACAATGATCAATCTCCTCCCGGCACAAATACTATTGAAGTAATAATGTTTACTAAACCTAATAATATTCCTGAAACTACCACAAGTGGTAACATTCAACTTACTCCAAATAACATGTGATCTAGCAATTGTCTAAATTTACTCTTATTTGATGTTTTTTCTATCCCTACAACAGTAGATTGATTAGTAGATTTTCCCATTGGTGAACCTTCAATCATAGTTGCTTCTGCAATTGCAGTTTCTAAAAAATCCTTCTCTTTTATTGCTTTCCCTGCAGATGAAATGTATGTCTTCTTACCTACAAATATTGAAGGATCAATATTTATTTCAGAAGCAATGATTGCATAATCAGCATTTTTTATATCTGAATCTGAAAGTTTATTCTCAACTCCCATTGCTCCTCTTTTTTCAATCTTAACTTCATAGCCTTTAGCTTTTGCGGCTTTTTCAATTGCCTCTGCAGCCATATAAGTATGAGCAATTCCTGTCGCACAACTTGTTACTCCAACAATTTTAATTGTTCCTTTTTTAGAAGACTTGTTTGTCTTAGAAGTAACTACATTTTCGGAAGAAATATTTATTGAATTTATTCCACTAATAACTTTCTCTTTTGGAGCTGTTCTAAGTAGATTAACAAATTCTGGATCTAACGTCTTTTTAGAAAGACTTGTTAGTATTTTAAAGTGTAATTCGTTTGTATCATCAAGTACTTTTGGTACTAATATTGAAACAATTAAGTCAACTGGTTGATTATCAATTGATTTTCAATTTACTGATGTTTTTCTAGTACGAATAACAACAACTTGAGGATCTTTTATATCGATTTGAGCATGAGGAATAGCTATTCCATCACCAATTCCTGTTGAAATTGAACTTTCTCTTGCTTTTAAAGCTTTCAATACAGAAGTTTCACTAATTTTATACTTGTTAGAAATGGCATTACTAATTAATGAAAGAACTTCATTTTTAGTTAATTTAACTTCATTTGAGTTTATTATTAAACTATTATCTGTTAATTTCATAATTATTTGCTTTCTCCCTTAGTTTTTTTAACTGATCAAACTACTCATCATACAGTTCCACCAAACCCTACTGTAACAAGTGATAGTACAATTATTCCTGAAATATCTCCTCCATCAAGAAATTGAGTTCCTACAAATTTATATTCACTATCAAATTTTTCAAATTCTTCACTATCGTCTTTAACTCATAGAGAAACTTCTTCATCAACCACATTTGATAATTGTATTTCTATAGCAGCGTCAAAACCATCTTTAACTACAAAATAATCTATAGGTACAAGTTCAAAATTTTTAGCATTCCCTAAATTTACTGTAATTTTTTCAGTATTAAAATAATGCCCGTCCTGAAAACCTTCTTCTATTGAAGTTATTTCATAATTTGCCTTTGAAATTAAATTTTGATAATCAAATCCATTACTTTTAACTCTAAATTGGACTTCTTCATCTTTTATAAGATCTGCCTCTTTGGTAAATCCTGTAAGTCTAATTGATTCTTCTTCAAATGTAACAATATTTGAAGACAAATTAACTAGATCATTATTTTTGTTATCTATTGAATTTAGACCCACTAGTGATAGTGGAACTAAAAACATTAATGCAGAAAATGCACCTAATGTTTTTAACTTATTCTTTTCTTTTTTTATTTTATTCATTACATTTTTATAATAACACCCATGTGAATATAAAATGAATATTGGAAAGTAATTCTATACTTGAAAACTATGTATATACATTTAAAAAATTTATATACATTTAGCTTTATTTAATTTTTCAACAAGAGCCCTTTGGTTTTTATTCAATAAACTTTTTGCCATTGGTAAAGTAATATCATCCAAAAGCATTAACAAAACTAATTCAGTTTGATAACCTGACTTAACAAATATTTTAGAAATTAATTCTCTATCATTTATTCCTGTTAAATGTGAAATCATATCTTCAGCATTATTAATCAATTTAGTTGAAATGGGTCTTTGAAAAATTAAATACTTTTCTTCAAACACTCTACCAGCTAAAGACATTGAACTAAAGAATAACAAATCAATAAAAGGAACTATGAATGAATACAAGTTAGATTCTAGAATAGGTATATTAATAAATAATATGTCTTTTTCATAGTCGTGTGCTGAAACTATATGAAAATTAACATCATTTCTTTTTGAAAAATATTTGATTAAATCTTTAGTATTCTTATTGTTCTTTGAAAAAGAAAGAGAAATTACTAAATCTTTTTTACTCAATTCAATTTGTTCAAAATTTAATAAAAGAAAAGCTATTGAATCTTCAATTCCTCTATTATTTTCTTGCTCATTTATTGAGAAATCAGAGAGAAGAATAAATCTTTCTCTTTCTATTCCAAATCTTAAATAGGATTCTTCAATAAGAGATTTAACAAATGAACTGATCAATCCATTTGTCACAAAAATGATTCTTCCCTTCTTTTCAATAGTATTTAAAAAACTTAGCACTAAATTTTCAAAGTTTTCATTATTTGAAAGAGTAGAAAAAACATCAGAATAATTCTTAATGTTTGTCTCTATAGCTTTTTGAATTTTTTTATTCATATTAGTTTATTGTCTTTATTCAATGTTCAGAAAAATGTTTAGGTAATATTTTTAGAATTGATGAAGATATTATGTTTCTTTTTGAATCAATTACTATTTCATAAATGTGAACCAATAAATCTCCTTCAGTAATATTAAATATCATACTGTCTATATGTAGTGATGGAGTAAATTCAATCTTTCTTATTATCTTATTTTTAGGACTTAGAATAATAGCATTTAAAAAATCATCTTGAAAATAATCTTCAATCCTTGTTTTTTTATCATCTTTAAATCAAGATAAAGAATATCCTAGTTGTCTTGAATCTTTGTTTAATGCAAAGTTAACTATTATCTTCTTGAAATATATGAGTGGTTCTAAATCTAAATCACTTTGGAATTCTAAAAAATACTTTGGCAACTTATTTGTTAGAGAAAAACTTTTAACAATATTATCTGCATTAGTAAGTTGCTTTAGTGTCTTAAAATTTACTAAATTAAATAAAGGTGATACATAAACTCCTTTCCCACTGATTGAAAATAAATAATTTCTATCTATTAGTTTTGAAATTGTGTTTCTTACCGTCATTTTAGAAACATTCATTTTTTCCATCAGTTCTGACTCTTTAGGTAACTTTTGATTTTTCTTTCATTGTCCTGTTTCTATTTTTTTAGTTAAATAACTTTCCAAATTGTTCATAATTTAAAACTTTCTACTAAATTATACATTAAATAAAATATGTACTTTATTAGAACATTACTTAATAGTAATAAAATAGGGATAACAATTGAAAGCAAACTGTGATGTAACATCTGGGTGTGATTAAAAACCTTGTTTAATGTTAAATCTGTTATTGTTCTACCAAAATCTTTACTTGCTCCTTGTTTTTAATATTATTAACACTTTAATTATGTAAAGAAAACTTTACTATGTTTAACCAATCTAAAATTAATTAATTTCAATTAAATGTGGTTTATAACTATGAGTATATCTATCATTAATTAATGAGGAATTGATATAAGTAATATTATCTTTAGTTTCTTTTCCGTGTTGTTCATGAATATGTCCAAATAAGACAAACTTTGGATTGATTTTGTCAACAAATTCTTTTAAATACTTATCCCCTACATGAAAATCAACTAGATCACCACTAATATAAGTGTTAACAGTGTCTAACTTTCCTTCTGGAGGACAATGGGTTAAAAGGAGTATATCAATATGTTTCTTGTTCTCTAAAAAGTCTTTATAGTAAATACCTGATATATTAACAGCAGCAGTACCTGTTGATGCTGTAACTGCTACAGGTATTTTATTTTCACGTGCATAATCAACTATTTGATTTAATTGTAATACTTCTTTATTATAATGAGTCCAATTTAAAATGTCTTATGTCAGAAAAATAAATAATAGAATTAAACATTACTAGTGAATCATCAATACTAATACCTATTTTTCCGCTGGTTATTCCATATTTTCTGTTTATTTCCTGATATGGAAATAACGGATTTATTAACATTCTTCCTGATCTTTCATCAAAAACATCAACAATTTTAGAATATCCATCATAGTTTTCATTGTAATATCCTTCATAACCAAAGGTTGTGTTATTTTCCAAAAAATCTAATTCTTCAACAGAATAACTATCGTATGGAAAAGCTATTCCATATCCTCTATCAATAACCAATTTTTTGTTTATATATTCTACAATTTTTGTTTGAAAATCTGAATCTCATTTTGTAGCATTTAAAAAATCTTTGTTCAACAAAGAGAAAATCTCTTGATTTGTTGACTTTGAATAAAAATAATTAATTATTACTAATGAAATAAGAAAGTCCTTAAATGGAAAAGCACTAAATACAGTATTTATTTTCTTTAATAAATTTTTAAGTATGTTAACCTCTTCATCACCCAATGCATCAAATAAATTCATTAATGATCTTATTGATAATTTTTTTGATCTTTTCATTTTTTCCATACTTGATATTGTTTCTAATGCAAGTAAAAATTCTTCATCAAAATCAAAAGAATCATCAATCATATTCTTTTCTTTTAAAAAGGAAGTAATTGTTGGCTCCAAAACATAAAATTTCCCTTTAATAATTTTTTCTCAAATATTATTTAAATATGTTGAAGTTGTTAAATCATTAAATTCATTTTTATCAATCGCAAAAAGAATAATCATTCCTTTCAATTGTCTATAATAAAGAATATTTTCAATTAAATTTTCCATTCGCCTATTGGTAATCCTTTCAAGATTATCAATCACTAAAAGCTTCGGTTTGTTAGTTTCTAGAATATCTTTATTAAAATTAATTATTTCAGCTTTAAGCTCTACATAATCCTTTTGATTTTGTTGTTCTTTTGTTTTAGCAAGAACTTCTTGAGATGATTTAGCTAATTTAGTTGGGTCATGTTCTATGGCCACATTTAATATTACTTTTCCTAAAAATTTTGAAACACTCCTTATCTTGTTACCAAATTTACTAGGTTCATTTTTATATAAAGTATAAACAGTATCACTCAGTGTCCTTTTTCAATTAGTTAGATGCATAATCTCCATTGCATCAAGAATAATTATTTCATCAAATTTTGAATCAATTTTTTTATTTTTTTTATGCAAATGGTTTTTTAGCAAATTCTCAATCAAATATGATTTTCCCATTCCCTGCTGTGAATCAATATATGTTATAAAACTTTCAGACTTCAAAAAATCTGGAATAAAATTTGATTCATATAATAAAATTCAGTCATCTCTTCTTTTGTTGATAAATGAGTTATTTAAATTAAATTCACTAATTAGTGAATCTTTAAAATCTTCTATTTGTTTTATATTAATTTTTTTAAACTTCATATTTTTTCTCCAAATAATTATAAACTTATTTT
>JAUXHI010000004.1 GCA_030621645.1 Mycoplasmataceae bacterium | reverse complement strand
AATTTTATTTTTTTGTTTGAAGAATATAAAGGAGATATATCAATAAATGGTTTTCAAATTATTTCTTTATTTTTATATTTTAAAAGATATGTTTCTTTTGTTCTCAATTTCATAATAGGAATATCAATCCTGTCAAAATAAGCATTTTTAACAGATGGATTATTTAGAGCGGGGTTAATTAGTTCATATTTATTATTTATAATTTCTTTAATTTCTTTAATTTCTTTAAAATCAGAATTTAAAAGCATTACATCAATATCATCATCATAATCAAAAACGTCATTTATTAATATTGCAGATGCAATTGTTGCTCCGCATGCATAGATATTTATATCAAGTTTTTTCATTGAATCATAAAAACTATCATACATTTTCTTTAATATTTCTTGGTGTTCTTCAAATGTTATTGTTTTCATAAATTAATTATATACATTTTATATATTTAAACTATATAATAGAGATATCTTTGAAAACAGAAAAATGAATGTAAAAACAAGGCAGAAAAAAACTGTAATTAAAATAAAAGATACTATCTTTTCGTTTTTCCAGAAATTAGGAGCATCACTATTGCTCCCAATTACATTATTACCAATAGCAGGAATACTATATGGCATTGGTTCAGTAATAGATCATAGTCAAACATCAGATATACTTGTTTCTATGGGTTCTGTCATATTTGAAAACCTACCAACATTCATTTTTGTTTCAATTGCGTTCAAATTCTCAGATGATTCTGGGCAAAGTACATTATTCGGTCTAATATTGTGATTAATGTTCTTGCTAACTCAAAGTTTATTCATAAAGGATAACTCAATCTTTAACTGAAAAGATTTAGATAATTATTTCTTTACAAATCAACTTGGATTTAGATCACTCAACATGTCTCTGTTTGGCGGAATATTTTTAGGATTATTTTCAGCATTTTTATGAAAAACATTATCAGACATAAGAATGTTTAATGTTCTTATTAAGAGAATGTTTCTATCAGGAGTATTCCTAATAGCAGGGATGTTGTCGGCATTAACATTCCTAGTAATATGACCAGCCATATATATTGGCATTAATGGAGTGGGAACACATATGGCTGCAATGCCATTTGGCATTGATGCTTTCCTATATGGTTCAGTAAATAGATTGCTGTTACCTATAGGAATGCATACAATGTTAATGCCTATTATGCTTCTTTCGCCAGTTGGCGGAACACTGATGATTGAAGGAGGAGAAACATTAGCTCAAGGAGATAGTTTAGTATGACTCAAACTTAGTGAGTTAAATATTCCACTTCAACTTGCAAGAGGCGGAGGTTCATTCAGCTTTGATGGAATTAATTACTGAATGACTCCAGGCATGAACCCGGGCACATACCAACAAGGTTTCTTTCCAATAATGATATTTGCATTTCCAGTAGCAGGATTTGTTATGAGTAGAAAGTTTGAAGATAAGAAGACTCGTATGTTTATTATTATTTCTTCTATAACTCCTATGCTTACAGGCATTACAGAACCTTTTGAATTCTTATTTGTCTTCATATCACCATTACTATATGTATTCCACGTCTTAATGACTGGAATATCATTCTTATTGCTAGACATACTAAATGTCTCTGTATGATTGTCTGCTGGTTGATTTATTGATGTTATATTATTTGGAATAATACCTCAATTAAATGGATCAATAACTAACTGATGATGAATTATAGTTATTGGACCAGCATTAGCCATTCCATATGCATTGGCATTCTGAAAAGAACAAGGTAGACTTCTTGAAAATGAGAAGAAACTTTTTTCTTTAACTAAGTAATATTTCATTTATAATAAATTAGTATGAATAACACAGAAACAAATATCTGTACAAATAACTTCAACACATATGTTGAAGTGATTTCTGCTTCAATCTGTGCTTTAAATAAAGTAAAAGAAGTTATTGAATATAATGAACACCCAGCTCTTTTAATTAATGAAACAAAAACAAGTTTTGTTGATTCATTAGTTAAATTTGTTAACTTTAAATCATTACTAATAGATGTTAACTAAGTAAGTTATTTTAACTACGAAAGGAAACATTAAAATGCTAAAGAAACTAATAGACTATGATATTCACTTAAAAATTGAATATCATGATGGGCACCTTGATTTTTATTATGAAATTGTAGAAGGCACGTTCACAACATTTGATATAGAACTATATAAAAAAGATAATACATATAAAAAACAAGATGGATGATCATTCTTAGATCAAAACAAAAAAATAAATGCAATAAGTTATGATGCTCAATTTGAGTATTGCTTTTTACTTTCATCAAAAAATGAATCAGAAATTATAGAACTTGATAGGTCTAATTTTAAAGTTGATATTCTAGGAGTTCCAAACACAATTGAAATTAGATATGGAGAAAAAATAAATACTTTTATTTTAATTGCTAAAAAAGAATTTGCTCCAAATACTTCATATATGAATACTAGCGGAATAATCGCTGGTTCATTATTCATAGCAGTGCCATTATGTGCTGTAATGAGTTACAAACTAATAATGAAATGAGTAGGTGGTAAACATGCCTAGTCTATATCATGCTCCCGGATCAACAACATCATTGTGAGATACACTGTTATTTTCAACTTCAGCAGCATTCACAGAAGTGCTTATAATAGTCGCAGTCGGGTTTTTACTAATTGAAATTGTTAATCATTTCAGCAGAGGAGGAATCAAAAAAGCTTTAGAAACTTCTGGTAAATTACAACCACTACTTGGAGCATTTATAGGATTAATTCCTGGTTCTGCTGGAACTATATTCCTTGTTCCGTTCTTTACTAAAAGAAAAATATCATTAGGAACTATTGTAGCAGCATTTATTACCACGATGGGAGAAGCTGCAATAGTCTTTTTAGCAATAAGTCCCATCACATACTTATGAGTAGCTTTAATATCATTTACTACAGGAGTAATTACTGGTTATGTTGTTGAAATACTAAATATAGAAAGTAAATTCTTCCCAGAGAGAGTTCTTGAAGATAAAAATTTATCTTCAATGGTAGTTAGACACATACACCAACCCAAAATTCCAAAATGATACAAAATGTTGGATAGAAAAATAATGCCAGCATTTATGGTTTTATCATTTACATTTATTTTCCCAATGACAATAATCTATTATTCTATCCCAGAAGATGTTTGATCACATGGAATAGAATCTTATATGAATATTTCTAATGATATAGTATTTGGGATAATGGTTATATTTGTTTCATACTATGTCTTCAGGGCATTCTATAGAAAGAACTTTATGAATTGAAATGATAAGAATCATGTTCATCATGGAAGAGTAAGTATTTATCATACACTTCATGATGTATTCTTAAATGTTCTATACATATCGGTATGAGTTTGATATGGAATTTCTACAATAGATTTATTAATTTGAGGAATAGGAGAACAAAACCTATTCTGATTTATGGCACTAGGTGGAGGAATAATTACATTATTACTTTCACTAGGAGCCGGAACCATCCCAGGATGTGCTCCTCAAATTGTAATCATAAATATGTTTGGTGCAGGATTACTGCCCGGATCAGCAGTAATTGCTAACTCAATTGTCCAAGATGGAGATGCTGGATTTCCAATACTTGCTACCAACAAAAAATTCTATTTTGTAATAAAGATTATTAATCTAATTCCAGGTATATTAGTTGGGTCAATATGATTAATTTTAGAGAATTTTACTGACATTCACCTTTTTGTATAACTTTAGCTATATTTCTTCCAATCAAAAGGGTTGTAAATTTGGTATAATATAAATAATTTTACTTAAATTGTAAATCCTAGTAAAATTTAATTTTATAAAATTATGGCAAAAAATACAAAACAAACAAAAACAGTTTTTGAACTTAAGAACATTACAAAAACTTTCTTGGGAGGAAAGATTGTTGCTAATAACAACGTATCAATTTCCTTTCAAGAAGCAAATGTTCACGCTTTAGTTGGAGAAAATGGTTCAGGTAAGTCTACTTTAATGAACATATTGTTTGGTTTATACAAACAAGATTCAGGGAAAATATTATTTGACGGTAAAGAAGTTAATATGTATTCTTCTGGGGCTATATATAAACATAAAATAGGAATGGTTCATCAACACTTTCATTTGGTTGATGAATTTTCTGTTTTAGACAATATTTTAGTTGGGCAGGAAAGTCCAGAAGTTAAACCTGAAGTAATTAAACCAATTATTTCAAAGTTAAAAACGTTAACTAAAAAACAAGAAAAACTATCTATTGACTTAACAAAAGAAGAGACAAACAAGATTAATGAAGCATTAACCTATAACAATAAAGTTAAAAACTCTGAGAAAAAGATCGTTCATTACAATGATTCTATTAGAGAATTTGACAGAATGTTAAAAAGAGATTTTACTGAATCTAAAATTCAAAAAATCTTAGATAAAAAAACTAAAACAAAACAAAGAAAATCAGACGAAGTAATTGTCCATAACCTTTTGAAAGGCTCTTTAAAAGAAGTACTTAAAACATCAAAACGAATTGTAGACGTATTCAAAGTTATTTCAAAAATTAATGATTTAAATGAAGAACTAATTAGTAATAAAATTACTACTTTTGGTTTTATCAATAAATCAAGAGCTCTTAAAAGATTTGAATTAATTTCTAAGAAATATAATTTACATGTTAATCCAAAAGCTAAGGTTAAACACTTATCTATTGGCGAGAGACAAATGGTTGAGATTATGAAAGTTCTTTGAGAAAGAAAAAATGTAATCGTATTTGATGAACCAACTGCTACACTTTCAGTTCTTGAAATTGATAAGTTACTAAAAATAATTAAAAGTCTTAAAACAGATGGAATTACTATCGCCTTTATTTCACATAAATTAAAAGAAGTTAAAGAAATAGCAGATACTATATCTATCTTAAGAAAAGGTGTGCTTGTTGGAACATACGAAAACACTAAATCACTTACAATTCAAAAAATATCTATAGGAATGGTTGGAAAAAATGTTCAATTGAAATTCCCGGCTAGAAGAATTAACTCTAAACCAATATTAACTGTTAATGATTTATCGTTTTCAACTAAAGCTGGTTTCAAAGCAGTTACTGATATTTCATTTGAAGTGAAAAAAGGTGAAATATTCGGATTAGCAGGCATTGAAGGCAATGGACAAGAAGAAGTCTTTAATATGATTGCCGGCATGTTAAAACCACATAATGGAAAGATTGTTTTCAATAATGAAGTTTGAGCAGATCTTGGTGGTTCTAAAAAAATTAATGTTCCTCTTTCAATAAGGGCTGATAAATATTCACACTCTCCAATTGATAGATTCAAACATGGTATTGTTCCTGAAAAATCATTGAGATATAACTCAGTACTTTCATCATTCGAAACAGCATATATTTCAAAATGATATTTAAATAATCCATTCAAAACTACTATTGATGTTAAAACAGAAATTATAAGACAAAAAAGAGAAATCAAATTCTTAAAAGATAGAAGAAAAGATATTGAAGGTAGAGAATATAAAACTCTTAACCAAGCAATTAGAAAGTCTGAATTCAAATTAGCAAGACTTCAAGAAAAATACCCAGGACTAAACATGGTTATTAATCTTAAATCAACAGAAGAAATTACAAATAAAATAATCAAAACATTAAAGGTTGATGGTGCTTATGAAAATACCATTCCAATCAAAAATCTTTCAGGTGGAAACCAACAAAAATTTGTATTCAGTAGAGAACTATTAAAAGATCATGAATTACTCTTAGCTGGACATCCAACTAGAGGATTAGATATTGTATCTATTTATAATATTTACTCAAAAATGAGAGAAGTCGCAATTAAAGAACAAAAGACTACACTATTGTATTCATTAGAAATAAATGAATTAATGGCGGCGGCAGATAGAATGGCAATATTCTATAAAGGCAAAATAATGGATATTGTAAATCCAAGAACTACAAGTATAGAAAAAATTTCTAAACTTATGATTGGGGTGAAAAAATAATGTCAACTAAAATACAATTAGCAAATGATAAAAAAGTAGTAAATGACGAAAGAGAAATTAATATCTTTACTAATAAATTCTTTTTATCAATAGTAGCCATTGTACTTGGACTACTTACAGGATTATTGATAGCATCATTCCAAGGGTTTTCAGCAGTTGAAATGATGACTAAGTGAGTAAATACTAACTTCGGTAGCGTTGTTGGAGTTGGAGACTTACTTGGGGTAATGTCTTGAGTTGTAATATTAGGATTATCTCTACTTGTGTCATTTAGAGCAGGGATTTTCAATATTGGAGCAGCAGGACAAGCATTAGCAGCAGGAGTCGTGTCTCTATGAATAGGAACAACAGTTAATGCAGCAGGAGTTGGACCATTCATAGTTATCCTAGCATCAGTTGCAACAGGTGGAGCAATTGCTTACCTAATAGGAATACTAAAAACGAAATTTAAAATTCATGAAGTTATTTCATCAATTATGATTAACTGAATCATATTTTACATATGACAATATACATCATTTGATCCAGCAACAATTCTTCCAGGAAATTCACTACAAGTTTCTTGATTAACTAATTTATTTAATGGGTCAACAAAAATAAGTATAGGAATATTCTTTCTATTAGCAATTCCACTATTATGATTTGTTTACAAATATACAGTGTTTGGTTACAAACAAGATATTCTTGGTTCTAACCCTTCGGCAGCAGAATACATTGGTATGAAGAAGGATAAAGAAATGCATAAAACATTTATTATTTCTGGAGCATTGGCAGGATTATCTGGAGCATTCATATTCATTGGACAATCACAACCACCTAATGTAGACACAGCTATAGAATTGCCTGGATTATTATTCGAAGGAATTACAGTTTCACTATTAGCGGCTTATAACCCATTAGCAGTATTATTTACATCATTTTTCATAGGATCATTCATTAATGCTGGAGATTCAATGGCATCTGTAACTGGACAAGTTCCTTATAGTACAATAATCATGGCTTCTTCAATTTTTTGAATAGCAATATTTAACATATTCAACTATGTAGATATTAAAGGAAAGATTGAAGCTTGATATAACAAAGATAACCCAGTCGAAGTTGTAAAGATAACAACTACAAAAACTACTGTTTCTAAAAAGAAAACAGTTAGCAAAAAGGCAGGAGGTAAATAATGGATTTAAACTTATTATTATCAACATTCTTAATATTATTTGCCGCTTACTTATTAGCATCGATGGCAGGATTGATTTCAGAGAAATCTGGAACTGTTAACATTTCTATAGAAGGTACAATGATCATGGGCGCCACTCTATATGTATTAATGATGAATGGACTTGGAGCAGGTTGAGCATCAATGGAGATGTGAGGAGTAATCTTTTCAACTCTGATTGCAGGACTAGGAGGAGTTATGTTTGGTGCATTGCTAGGTATGGCAACATCATTCTTCAAGGCAGATAACATTATAGCTGGTACAGCATTAAACTTACTAGCACCAGTTATCTTCTTAATCGTTAGATTTGGAGTAACGGGAGGAGACTTCATAATTAATACTCCACCAATTTGAACAATTTATGAATACTTCCCATACATAATGGCAGGATCAGCATTAACACTATCAATTATTACTTGAGTAGTATTAAATAAAACATCAACAGGATTAAGATTAAGAACTGCAGGCGAAAATCCATATTCACTTGAAACAACAGGAATTTCCACAAATGTAACAAGATTCCTAGTTCTATTAGTTGCCGGATTCCTAGCAGGAGCTTCAGGAGCAGTAATTAGAATGAATCAATTTGGGGGATTTGTTGGAACAGTGTATGGAGCAGGGTTCATTGCAATTGGTATAGTTATATTTGGTCAATGAAAAGTATTAGGATCTGTTATAGGTTCAGCCTTAATAGGAATAGTACTTGCATTTGTACAGGTTGCAACAGGAGCGTGAGAGATAGTGGAACAATATAGAGATTTATTCTTAATAATTCCATTTGTAATACCTCTATTAACATTGATGTTATTTAAGAAAGTTTCATCACCATCAGCAGTTGGGAAACCATTCTCAAAATCAACAAGAACATAAGGAGCAAAGAAATAAATATGAAATTAAATAAAAAACAGAAAAAAACATTATTAAATGTAGCTGGATATATAACCATAGCAGGAATTGCTTTTGGTGTAGCTTATCCAATATTTGGATTGGGAGCAAGTGATAAAAGAATAGGCGGAACTCAAAAAGTTTCATTCCTTTCTAATATTCCAAAATGATTCGATGGGGGATTTAACGAACTAACTTATAACGGAGTTGTAAGGTATACAGCATATTCAGATCAAAAATTAGGAACAATGGGTGCTGAATATTCTTTTTTAGGTACAACTTATGAAGAACCAATTAGAAATCTATATAGAAATGGGGCAGAAACAATTACTTCAGCAGGATTCTCTGTAGCTGGAGGAGCTTATTCAGTTTTACAAGAGGAAGTAGCAAAAGATAAGAACTTTGTTCTTATAGATGATTCATCACTTGCGACATGACGAGATGTAAGTGGATATCAAGGAAATGCTGTAACAGTAACATATACAGCACATGAAGCAGGATTCTTTGCAGGATTAGCGTCAGCAGCATATGGAGTTAATGAAGCAATTAACAACAAAGATTATGTAGCTGGCACAGACATTAATTTTGGTGTTTGAGGTGGTGATCTATTTTCTACTGTTTTTGATTGAATGTCAGGATTTGAAATGGCAATTAACTGATTCAATTATGAATATATTGGTTATAATATTGCTGGAGAACCTGTGGCTACAGCTGAATTAAAAGATAAAAATTTAGGTAGAATGAGAATTGTTAATGGGGGATCATCAGCAACAAAAATTGATTATACAACATCAGCTGACCAGACATCAATAAAAGGTGAAATTAATGGATGATACTCAGGTGGATTCTCAGATACTGGTCCAGAAAATGCAGTTGCAGAAGATAAAACAAGAAATATGGTAGACCAAGATGTATATACAATATTTCCAGTTGTATCACCTCAAACAAAAACTGCATTAAACTATGTTAACTCAAATAAGTTATCAACACAAATTTTAGGGGTTGATGTTGATGCAACTTTAACAACTGAGAAAGCCACACACGAAAATATATTGGGTTCAGCTCTTAAAGATATTGAATTAGGAACTGAAATGGGAACATGATATGCAGATAAATATTTAGCAGAATATTCAAATGATGATTGAACAGATAAAGATAATATTGATGTATTAGCACAAAAGGATATGTATTATAAAGGTGAGGGAAAAAATTTCATTACTAAACAATCGGATGATCCAGTAAATGGTTGATTAATGAAGAAGGCTGTTAAAACACCAGAAGCAGGCGGCGAAACAGTTGGTGCTCATTTCCAAGGAACATTCCAAAATGGAGCTGTTGGATTTTCAGATGGAGGACAACCTCAACTAGAAACTGCTTTAAAAACATTAGAATTAACAGGAATAAAAAATTTCAGAAACTTAATGGATAAAGCATACAATGCACAAGTTCAAGGTGAAGTAAAAGTTGTTGAAAAAGCTTCATGAACATTTCAAAAAGAAGCAATTCCAACTACTACACCAGAGCATGATGGTTGAAAAAATTGAATACCTAATTGAGAAACATATCATAGAACTTAAAATAGCCATTTTGGCTATTTTTTATATAATTAACATAATGAAATTAATATTAATCACTGGTGGTTCGGCTTCTGGTAAAACAACATTTGCAAATAAACTTAAAGATGTATTACAGGATTTAACTGTAATAAATTTAGATAATTATTATTATGATGAAAAAACTCTAATTAAAAAACAAAATGGAAAACTTAATTGAGATGACCCCAAAGCATTTGATTGAAAGTTATTAGAATTAGATATTAAAAAACTATTTAAAGGTGAAACAGTTCATAAATCTACATTTGTTTATGGAAAAAATGTAAGAGGGGAAGAGGAAATTATTAAACCTAATAAATATGTAATTTTAGAAGGAATTTTTTCTCCCTATTTAAAAGAAGTTAGAGATATGGCTTCTACAATAATATATTTAGATGCTGATGAAGACATCAGATATAAAAGAAGATTAGAAAGAGATAGAGAGCTAATACCTAACTTTAAAGAAGAACATCTTATAAAAGATTGAAATGAAAAAGTTATACCAACACAACTTAAATATATTGATGGTTTTAAGCAATGCGCAACATTAATTATCAATACAAACAATATTGAAAATGACTTTTCTAATGTGTTAAAAAAGGTAATGAAAAGTTTATAATAATATTATATGATTAAAAGAATTTGTTCCAACAAGAAGCTACTTATGAGAATCCTGGTTACGCTAGGACTTGTTTTAGTATTTAGGCTTGGAACACTTATTACAATCCCTGGCGCATCAGTTGTACAAGAACAATATTTTGGTCAAGGTTCATTCTTAGGTATCTTAGATATGCTTGGAGGAGGAGGGTTAACTTCATTCTCAATCTTTGCCCTTGGTATTACACCTTATATTACTGCATCAATTGTTGTTCAACTTCTTTCAGCAGATGTTATACCTCCATTAGCAAGGTTAAATAAACAAGGTGAAAGAGGAAGAATTAAAGTTGAAAAAATAACAAGAATAATCGCCTTGTTCTTTGCAGTAGTTCAAGCGATAGCAATTATTATTTCACTTCAAAACTCTGGTTATATTACAACAACTGGATTATTCAGTGGAGAAGAATGAGTTGATGTTGCAATATTCACACTAATACTTACAGCTGGTACATTCATAACAATGTTCCTAGCAGACCAAATCACAATGAAAGGTGTTGGTAATGGTACTTCAATGATTATTTTCACAGGTATTGTTGCAATCATTCCTGAAAAAATAACATCTTCATGATCATTCATGGTACCTGTTGCAGAAGGATCTGCATTAGTATTGGGAATATTTAACTTTATATTATTTATTGGTTTATGATTACTTACAATATACATTCTTGGTTTCTTTGAAACATCAGAAAGAAGAATACCAATTCAACAAACAGGCCAAGGACTTAATTTAGTTCAAGATGAAGAAACATATCTTCCAATTAAATTAAATCCAGCAGGAATTGTTCCAGTTATATTTGCTTCTGCGATAATAACACTCCCTCCTACAATAGCTCAATTCTTCCCAGATAGTTCTTCAGCAAGATACTGAGTTGAGACATGATTTATTCTTACGCACCCCTTTGGATTATCACTATATGTATTCTTAATAATTTCATTCACATATTTCTATTCACATATAATGATAAATCCCGAGGAGACATCTGAAAATTTCCAAAAGACTTCAACATTCATAATGGGAGTTAAGCCCGGCAAGGACACAGAAACTTATCTGGTTAAAACTTTAAACTCAATGTCAACCATTGGAGCAGCAGTGCTAACATTAGTTGCTATATCACCTTATTTGATGACATTCTTCGGAATTCCGGAATCTATTTCCCTTGGGGGGACAAGTATTCTGATTATGACTTCAGTAGCAGTCGATACATGAGAGCAAATTCAGGCGAGAGCAATTGCATATGAAGGAAAACTGGATAGACCAAATTTAGTGAAAAAATTTGGTAAATTTGGACCAACTAAACAAATTAAGAAAAAACAAGAAGGAGATTTAATATTTTAATATGATTACAGTATTTTTAGGAGCGCCAGGAGCTGGTAAAGGAACAATATCTAACAAACTTAGAGAAGAAGATGGATTTAAGCATGTCTCAACAGGAGACCTGTTTAGATACAATATGAAAAATGAAACTGAACTAGGAAAATTAGTTCAGAAAAAAATTGATTCAGGAATTTTAATTGATGATGAATTAACATTTGATATGTTAGTTGATGCATTAAAAAAATTAGACCTTAAGAGTGGAAAAATTATTCTTGATGGTTTCCCAAGAACAATTCCTCAAGCAGATTTGCTTGCTGATTATGTTAAAAAGAACCATGTAGATTTCAGAGTTGTTATTAATCTTGATTTAGATAAAGATAAAATTATTAAAAGATTATCTTCAAGAATGTTTGACCCCGAAACAAAAAGAACTTACAACAAAAATGATCTCCCAGAAGGCATAACACTTGATCAGTTAATTCAAAGAAAAGATGATTTACCTGAAAACATTGCAACAAGATTTAAAGCATACGAAAAAGATACAAAACCATTAATAGATTACTATTCTAATTTAGATATGCTTGTAAATGTTAGTTCTGACTCAACATTAAAAGAAATCAAAGAAGCAGTTATCGAGGCTTTAGCTAATGGTTAAGACTCAAGAGCAAATTCAACACATTAAAGAAGCAACTCAAGTTGTTGCTAAAGTTCATAGAGAACTTAAAGCAATGATTAAACCTGGAGTTAAATTAATTGATTTAGATAATCAAGCTAAAGAAATTATTGAAGCAGAAGAAGCAACATCAACTTTCTTAGGTTATAATGGATTCCCAGCACACATTTGTACATCAGTAAACCAAGTTATGGTTCATGGAATTCCAACAGACTATGAATTGAAAGAAGGAGATATCATTTCAATTGATGTTGGCGCTAAGAAAAACAGATACTGTGGAGACG
Source organism: Mycoplasmataceae bacterium (assembly GCA_030621645.1). Lineage (GTDB taxonomy): Bacteria > Bacillota_I > Bacilli_A > Mycoplasmatales > Hepatoplasmataceae > JAUXHI01. The sequence goes on along the minus strand of JAUXHI010000004.1, from coordinate 12,729 downwards.
CAGCATTCACAATGGCTGTGGGTGAAATATCACCACGTGCTCAAGAATTACTTGGCACAAGTAAAAAAGCTCTTGATGAAGCTATAAAGGCAGCTAAACCTGGAGTTACTACTTCAGAGATTGGTAAGATTGTAGAAACTATTGCTGCTTCAAAAGGATTTTCAGTTCCAACTGACTTTGTGGGTCATGGAATTGGAAAAGAAATGCATGAAGAACCAACGGTACCAAACTTTCCAATAACTGAAGGTGTAGTAACCTTAGAAGAAGGAATGACAATTTGTATAGAACCAATGCTTATTGATGGGCCAGATGATTTAATAGTAGATCCATTTGATAATTGATCTGTTTATACAAAGCATAAAGGATTAACTGCTCATGATGAGCATACAATCTTAATAACAAAAAACGGAGGAGAGATTTTAAGTAAATAATATGGCAACAAATAGTAGCGAAACATTTGAACTAAAAGGTTCAGTAAGTGCAGTTTTACCTAGAGGAGAATTCAAAGTAAGACTTGCAGATAAACCAGAAATAATAGTACACTGTAGACCATCAGGTAAAATGAGAAAATATTACATTAAGATGGTAGAAGGTGACAAAGTAATGGTTAGAATGACACCTTATGACCTTGGGAAAGGCGTAATAACTTTTAGAGGTTGAAAATAAACACAATCTCAAAATTTGAGTAATATATTGACTATCTAAAAGAGCAGAATACTCTCTTTTTATATATAATAATAATGTTCATTAAAATGAACAAACTATTTAGTATATTATTTGAAGCGCTCAATGAGTCCAGATAATATGCTAGAAATAGATTGATAAAATAATCAAAAAACAAGAGGAGACATATGAAAGTTAGATCATCAGTTAAACCGATGTGCCATCAATGTCAAGTGATTAAGAGAAAAGGAAGAGTGCAAGTAATTTGCGTGAATCCTAAACATAAGCAGAGACAAGGGTAACCATGGCTCGTATTTTAAATATAGAAATTCCTGATAACAAGCAGGTACAATATTCTCTTACATACATTTATGGAATCGGTCAAACAACAGCTTCTAAAATACTTGAAGTAGCAGGAGTAGATCCTGTTAAAAGAGTTAAAGACTTATCAGATGATGAGTTGACAAAAATTAGAGAAGAAGCAATTAAATACCAAACTGAAGGGGATTTAAGAAGAGAAAACCAATTCAACATTAAGAGATTAATGGAAATTGGAGCTTATAGAGGAATGAGGCACAGAAAAGGTCTGCCCGTTAGAGGACAGAGAACAAAACAAAATGCTAGAACTAGAAAAGGCCCTAAGAAAACTGTGGCCAACAAGAAGAAAGCACCTAAATAGGGGGTAATATTATGGCAGTCAAAACTACAAAAAGTAAGAAAAAGATTAAAAAAAATATTCCTACAGCTATTGTTCACATTTACTCAAATTTTAATAACACAATAATGACAGTAACTGATCCTAAAGGGGACACAATTACGTGATCATCTTCAGGAGCAGTAGGGTTCAAAGGAGCAAAAAAATCAACTCCTTATGCAGCTCAATTAGTATCACAATCAGTAATTAAAACTTCAATTGAAAATGGTGTTAAAGCTGTTTCAGTTAGAATCAAAGGAATGGGTCCTGGTAAGGATGCTGCACTTAGACAATTACAAGCTTCAACAATTACTGTAAACGAAATTAAAAACGTAACACCACATGCACACAATGGTGTAAAACTTAAAAAGAAATATAGAAGGAGATAGGCATGGAAAAATTTTTAGAACCTTCATTCAAAAAAATAATTAATAAAGATGTTGTTGGAGTTCCAAATAAACAAGAATTTCATATTGAAAAACTTGATAGGGGATTTGGCAATACTCTTGGTGTTGCACTTAGAAGAACATTAATTTCTTCAGTACCAGGCGCTGCAGCTTTTGCAATAGAAGTAAAAGGTGTTTCACATGAATTTCAAGCAATTGATAATGTGAAGGAAGACATGGTACAACTAATCTTAAACATAAAAGAAGTTATCATTGAAGCTGACGACATTATCATCAATCCTGATGAAGTTTATGAATTAACTTTAAAATCTATTAAAGGTAAAGTTAAAGCTGGATCATTCATTGTTCCTGCTGGAATTTCAATTACTAATACAGATATCGTCATCGCTGACACATTAAAAGATGGAGCATTAGATATTAAACTATATGTTGCGTTTTCAAAAGGATACAAAACGTTCCAAGAAAATAGATCTTTTGTTAAAGAAGTTATTGGAGATAAAAAAAATCTTATTGCAATCGATTCAAATTACTCACCAGTTAAAAATGTTAACTATACAGTAGAGATTGTTAACCCAGGAGAATCAAGAGTATTCGAAAGACTAGTTCTTGATGTTGAAACAAAAGGAAACATGAAACCTGAAGAAGCAATAGCTTATGCAGGGGCAATCCTTAGAGTTCACTATACAGTGTTTGAAGAAATGGAAGAAGTTAATGTTGGAGAATACTTTAAAGAAGAAGTAATCGAAGAACCAGTTAATTCTCAATTAACTCAAACAATTGATTCAATGAATTTATCTGTTAGATCAGAAAATGCATTAAAACTTGCAGATATTAAAACAGTAGAAGAATTAATAGAAAGATCAGTTTTTGACCTAGGTGAAATTAAAAACCTTGGTGAAAAATCAAAAACTGAAATTATTCAAATCATCCAAAATATGGGACTTTCATTTAAGTCTGAATAAGGAGTAAAAATGGCAAATAGAAAAAGACAAACTTCACAAAGACAATCAAACGTTCATTCTTCAGCTAGAAGAGAAAGAACTGAGAGAAATCAACTTACAGATTTAGTTATGAATGAAAAAATCATAACTAATCATGCTAAGGCAAAAGAAATTCAGAAAAAAATTGAAAAGATTATTACAAAAGCAAAGAATGATACTGTTCACAACAGAAGACAAGTTGCTGCAGTGTTAAGGTCAACTACAGTTGATGGACAAACTGCAACTCAAAAGCTATTTAAAATAGCAGTTAAATATAAAGACAGAAATGGTGGATACACTAGAGTCTTAAAATTTGGTAATAAAAAAGGCGACAACTCACCTATCTCACTATTAACATTCGTATAACATGGAAAACCTAGATAAACTTTTTTCAAAAGGTTGATCGGTTTCAATGATGAAAGTAAAAAAAATAGAGGAATCTTCACACAAAATTGTGAAATCTCCTCTTTTGATTTTGCTTTCAATAGTAATCATTACAATCTTATATACATTCCAAATAATTTCACATTCAGCACCACCAGAAGTCAGTCCTAATTTTTTTAGTTTAGATATAAATCAAACTGAAAATCAACTATTCACTGATAACTGAGTTGATTATGTAACTAGTTCATTCCAATTAATTGGAACATCTTTTGTTCTGATTGGATTATTTTTGATTGCAAATCACGACAAACGTTTTGCCCCATTTAGTATTATTGGTAACTTGTTAATGTTAACTAATGCAATATTACTTGGTCTTTGATTTGAAGCATTGGCTACAATAGTGATTCTAATTATTTATATTGGTGAATGGGTATATTGAGAAATTAGAGACAAAAAAGGTGTCCATGAGGAAAGGTTAACAATAAATGAAATAGTATTTTCATTATTAATTGTATTCTCATTATCATCATTAGGTTCAATATTAGCATTTGTAGAAGTTGAAGGTCATCCACTTGGTCATAAATTTTTAGGAATGAAAAAATATTCTGATATAATTTTACTTGACTCAATTCAAACTGCGTTTAAATTCTTGGCAGTTTGATATATTGCAAAAAGAAAAGTTGAAGGTCAACTACTATTAATAATTGGAAATGTTATTGGATTAGTAATGTATTTATTCATTGATAAATGAGTTATGGTTGGTTCAAAATCAACATATATTTTATTAGCTTCTGCAACCTGAATTGGTTGAGAAGCAAAATTTGCAATAGATCATTCAAAAGTTTCGTTTTTATACTTTTGAAAAGTAAAAGAACCACATGAAGTAAATCATGGAGTGTAAAATCACAATACAATCCTCAACAATAAGAAAAATAAACACAACATCAGCTGACATTATTAAGTCAGGTAAGTTTTTAGCAATGACTTGTGCATTGGTATTAGGAGTTTATATCTATCAAATGATAGGAATAGGAATGGGCAATGTATCTTTAAAAACAAGTTGAATTCTTTCAGGAGATAAAGGGGCCTACTGATTTGAATATATGAGGCAAACTATTCAATCAATAGGATCATTAGCAATTCTTATTGGGATAACATTAATTGGTAGAGAAAAAAAATCATTTGGGCCATTTAACTTGGCCGGGAATATGTTAATTATGATTAACGGAATAATTACTGGATTATGATTTGAAGCAGTTGTAAGATTTGTAATGTTTACTCTATATGTATTTCAATTCAAAAATTGAGATAGAAGAGATAAACAAGGAGTGGAGATTGGTAGAGCAAACAAAAAAGAATGATTTGGTTTTATTACAATTACATTAGTCTTTCTTGCTTTCGCTTTGATGTTCATATTCACACCAGTTAGTGAAGAGAAGAAAATAGCACATATACTTGGAATGGATCTTTCAGCTGCTCCTTTTGATGCAATACAGGGCGGTCTAAACATTGTTGGAGTATGATTAATTGCTAGAAGAAAAACTGAAGGACAATTTGCTTTTGTTATATCTAATATGTCAGCATTAGTAATGTTTATGATTGTTGGACAATGAGTAATGGTTGCATCAACATTTACATTCTTAGTTGTGTCATTTGTGGCATGATTAAAATGAGATACCATATTTGTGTTAAAATCAAAAACCAATTTTGTATATTTATGAAAATTTCAAAAATAGACTTTGTCTATTTTTTTTATATATTTTCTTTTACAAGTGAGATAATATATTAAATGATTGAACTGAAAAATTTATCACACAAATATATTGACACTGAATACTCACTAAAACCATTTAGTTTAAAACTAAATAGAGGTGAGTATATTTCTATTGTTGGATCAAATGGTTCTGGTAAATCTACATTAGCATTAATCCTTGCAGGAATAATTAAAGATTATGAGGGAGAGTATTTAATCAATGACAAAAAACCTACTGCTTCAAAAATAAGAAAAACTATTGGTATCTTATTTCAAAATCCAGAAAATCAGTTAATTGCTTCAATAGTAAAAAATGATATTGCTTTTGGTTTAGAAAACTTTAATATTCCAAAAGAAAAAATGGATATGCAAATTGATAATGTACTTAAAAATGTTGGAATGTTAAGATTCAAAGAACTACCAATATCAACTTTATCAGGTGGAGAAAAACAAAAAATTGCTTTTGCAGGTATTTTAGCTTTAAACTTTGATGTTTTAATTTTTGATGAAGTAACTTCAATGTTAGATGAAGAATCTGCAGAAAAAATTATGGACATTATTAAAGAACAACATAAACTCGGTAAAACAATTATTTTGATTAGTCATAAATCAAAAATAATTAAACGAGCAGATAGGATTGTGTATATGGATGAAAATTAAAGTTAAAAATCTTACAAAAACATTCCTCCAAAAAACCGACTATCAAATTAATGCTATAAAAAACATTTCATTTGAAATTAAGTCAGGTGATTTTATTGCGCTTAAAGGGCCATCAGGCGCTGGTAAATCTACTCTTGCTGCATTACTTACAGGAATTGAAAAACCATCTTCTGGTTCAATACTATATGAAGAAATAGAAGGTGTTGGTTCAATACTAGTAGATGAAAATACTAAAATGAAAAAAATGAAAATCATCCCTTCTAAAATTGCAATGACTTTTCAAATGTCAAATCTTCAAATATTTAAAACAACTGTTTTTAAAGATGTTTCATTTGCATTACAAGCAAAAGGAATGCCTTATGATGAAGTGGAAAAGAAAGCAATATATTTCTTAGAAAAATTAAATATCAAAAAGGAATTATGAGATAGATCTCCTTTCCAACTTTCAGAAGGTCAAAAGAGAAAAGTTATTCTTGCTGCAATTTTAATTTCAGAACCAAAAATGATTATCTTTGACGAACCAACCGCCAACCTTGATACTTCTTCAAGAAGAAATTTTTTAGAAACTATTAGAGAAATAAATTCACAGGGAATTACTATTTTAATGATTTCTCATGATATAAGAGCAATTAATAGATATGCTAAAAAAATAATGACTCTTAGAGAAGGAAAGTTAGTTTCATTTGAAAATAATAGTAAGAGAGGTAATTATGAGTAGTAGTTCAAGTATATTCTTTAAACCTAGTTATTCATTTTTACATAATGTAAACCCTAGATTCAAAGTTATGGCTTTCATTATAACTTCTGTTTCAATATTCTTTGCACCTGGTGTTACAGGTCTTGGACTATTAATTTTATTTGCTATTTTAGTAAATTTATTAGGACGTACTCCATATAAAGCCCTGAAGGGAATTCTTAAAACAATAGTTCCAATATTTGTTATTACTGTAGTAATGAATATATTGATACTGAAAGCTCCAACAAATCCAGTCCCAAATGATGTTCCTTGAGTTTTACTATTCCACATTTGAAAATTGCCTGTGTATCTTTTTCAAATAATGCTTTCTGTTGAAATATTAATGAGGATTATTATTATTATTCTATTTGCAACATCTCTTATTCAATCAACTGAAGAAAGAGCTATGACAGAAGGTATCACTTGGTTATTATCACCTCTTAAAGTATTTAAATTTCCAGTTAGTGAAATAGGAATAATGATTACCCTTGCCATAAGATTTATTCCTACACTAATTTATGAATCTAAACTTATTATGAGATCACAAGCAGCTAGAGGTATTTCTTGATACTCAAGTGGAGTAAAAGAAAAGGTTAAAGCTGTTGGAAACTTATTCTTGCCATTATTTGTTACAAACTTTTCTAGAGCAGATGATATATCAAATGCCATGATAGCTAGAGGATATGTTGTAAAAGCAAAAAGAACCAATTACTTTAATCAACCAGTTACTTGAAGAGGGTGGGTTTATGCATCTATATTAGCACTAATGTTAACTTTAATATTTGTTCTTATATTCACGCCATTCCCAATGTTCTTGGACTATGGTTGATATATGGGATATTCAATATAGATCATGACTAATTACTATATTAAACTATCTTATGATGGTAAATACTATTTTGGTTTTGCAATCCAACCTAATGTAAAGACAATTCAATCTGAATTACAAAAGTATTTAGGCGGAAAAATAATCACATCAGGAAGAACCGATAGATATGTTCATGCTAAAAACCAAATAGTTTCATTAACAGTTCCCCAAAAATTATCTAAAGCAGAAATCTATAAAAGAATTATAAAGTTACATAATAATACTAAAGGTATTAAGATAAAAACTTTTAAAAGAGCATTAGATAATTGAAATCCTAGATATAGCGCAAAAGAAAAAATATATGAATATGTAGTTGATACTAAAAAATATGGCATTGATGACTATGTTTATGGATATGGACTTTCAATTAATCTACCAAAAATAAGAGAAGCTTCTAAATTATTTGTTGGAAAACAGAATTTAGCTTCTTTCACAAGTAAAGTAGATTATCCATCTTATGTAAAAACAATTAATTATATAAAGATTAAAAAATCTTTTGGGAAAGTAAAGTTTTTAATCTCTGCTCCTGGGTTTATGAGATTTCAAGTAAGAAATATTGTTGGAGTATTAATTGCTTATGCCGATGGAAGAATATCAATAAGCGAATTGAAGGACTTATTTGATAATCCAACAAAAGGCAAAGCACATTATAAAGCTCCTGGATCAGGACTTTATTTGAAAAAAGTTATTTATAATAGAAAGAATATTTAACCATTTTACTAATTAATAACTATTTTTCAATAAAATAGATACAAATATATAAGAAAGTTATTCAAAACGCCATATTTTTTTATATAATATCTATGTTTTCGGAAAGAAAATTAAATTTCTCTCCTATAAGGAAATATAAAATTATGAGACAAACACAAATGGCTAATTTACCGATAGAAAGAAAATGATATGTTGTTGATGCAACAGGTCTTGTTCTTGGAAGAATGTCTGTAGAAGTAGCAAAAATTATTACTGGTAAAAACAAACCAACATATACTCCTCAAGAAGACCATGGAGATTATGTAATCATTATTAACGCTGGCAAAGTTAAATTAACTGGAAACAAGTTAAAAAACAAATTCTACTATAACCACTCTGGTTATGTAGGTGGTCTAAGAAAAAGATCAACACAAACAATGATTGAGAAGTACTCAGATGAACTAGTAAAAAAATCAATATGAGGAATGATGCCTCATGGAAGATTAGGTAAAAAACAAATTAAAAAATTATTTGTTTATGTAGGGCCAAGTCATGATCAAGAAGCACAACAACCTGAGCTTCTTAAGTTAGAGTTAAGGTAAGGTAAATATGTACAAAGGAACAGGAAGAAGAAAAACATCAACAGCAAGAGTAATCTTGAAACCAAATGGTTCAGGAAAAATTACAGTTAACAATAAAGACGTTAATGATTATTTCCCATACCCAACACTTATGCAGGATGCAATGCAAGGTCTTGAGATTACAAAAACATCTAAAGACTTTGATATTGTAGCAAACATTAAAGGCGGAGGGTTCACTGGTCAAGCTGGTGCCCTAAGACATGGTATTGTTAGAGCATTAATAGATGCTTCAGCTGATTACAAACCCGCACTTAAAGCTGCTGGTCTTGTAACAAGAGATTCAAGAATTAAAGAGAGAAAGAAACCAGGTTTAAAAAAAGCCAGAAGATCTCCACAATTCTCAAAACGTTAATGCAATTATTTTTAAAGGATTTAGTTCCTTTTTTGTGGACCTGTAGCTCAGACTGGTTAGAGCACTCCGCTGATAACGGAGAGGTCGATGGTTCAAGTCCATTCAGGTCCACCATTTTTTATTAAATTATTAAAGTAATATTTAATAAAAAGTGAATTAGTAAGTAAGATTATGGAATATACATCAGAGTCAGCAGTTATTAGAGCCGGAAATAGTAGAATCAAAAGTCCTTTTGGTGCTTCAGCATGGCAGACGATAGTAGCTGTTATAAAACAATTTATTGGAACAACAAGATTTTGATTACCATTGGTGTTTTATGCAATAATATTAATCTCACTTTCAATAGCACAATTATATATTCCAAATATTCCAAATTTATCTTCATGGATTAGAACAGATGTTTTTTACACAACGGCATTTGTACTAACATTAGCAATGTTAGTACTGTTCTCATTAATGACAGTCCCATTCTTGTTTAAAGGAATTGCAACTTATGAAAAATCAGTTTCTGAACAAATAGGAATTACTTCTTATTGAGGTTTGATAGTAGGCAAGTACATTGGAATGTTTATTTTATATCTGATGTTTACATTTTCAATAAGTTTATTACTATTTTCAATAGATGTTTCATTCTCATTAGGAAGTCATTTAATATATTCATTAGGTAAAACAGTTCAAAATTTAGTATTTGGTGCATTGTTTTCACTAACATGAGGGTCAATATTAATATCAATAGGAGTTTTCTTCTTATACAGTTGACAAACAACAACATTTATAGTTGGATTCTTTGCAGCAATCTTTGCATTTTTACCTTTACAAACTGTAACTCATTCGGCACCTGAATCAACTTCAGTGGTGGTAATTGATGAAGCTGGTAAAGTTTCTAGAAAAAGTGTAATTTCACATAAACAAGCAAATGATAAATATAATTCAGTGTATTGACTTGTAGCACCATTTAATTCATTTGCTGCGACATCCTCAATGGTTAATGTATTTGATGGTAACTTCACTAAAGATTATAGACCTAAAACATCATTTGATACATTCTTTAATCAGGTTCAGAAGGTTACTCCTGGAGAAATATTCCACAACCCAATAGATTATTCAATATTGTATCCAGAAACAGCTTCGGCAGAATGAAACAAATTGAATGCATCAGCAGAGTTTGGTAGAGAAAAAATAGATGAAAAAACTAAAAATTATCAAATTGTAGAAGAGTCGTCTTATGATTTTGCAAATTTAGTAATTTCAAATGAAACAGTGCTTGATGATGTCAAAGAATTATCTAACACACTAACAAAACTAATTGATAAATCTGATTATTTACAACAATATAAAAATTATGTTAATGAAAAAATAGAACATCCAACTGGAAAATCATTTGGAAACTACTATGAAGATGAAAATGGAGACTTTGTAATTCCACCTGAAATATTTAATGGTAAATATTTATCATTTGTAGAATATATTCAAATGTCCCAAGCAAAAAATAATGATCTTAAAGTTTTATTAGAAGATATTTCAACTTTAAATAACAATATATTTAATACATTAAACATTAAACAAAAAAATGTAGGTAGCTGAAATTATTTATATAATCAAATTGTAGGTGATTCTGTACCTTTTAAAATTCCATTAGTGCCAATTGTTTCAAATGAAGAAGCTGCAAATAGAGAAGCCGCTCATAAAAATGGAAACGTTGGAGTTATGAATCAAACTTTATATTCATCAAGAACAAGTAATTTTGTATATGATTGAATTTACATTCTTGGTTTAATCGGGTTGTCAACAGTATTCTTCATTGCTGCAACACCAACTATAATGAGTAGAAACTATTTCTAATATTGAAAATCATTAGAACAGTATATAATAAATATGAAAAGCATTAAGAGTGGACGAGGTTAGTACCTATGACTCCCGCCAACCCATTAAGTTGGGTGGTTACACTAGGTTGATTAAACATCAATGCACTTAGGTAACATTCTTTTTGTAGAGTGTTATTTTTTTAGAAAGGAAAATTATGATTATTACATCAGAACAAGTAGGAAAAGGACATCCAGATAAAGTTGCAGATCAAGTATCAGACGCAATCTTAACTGAAGCATTAAAACAAGATAAAGATTCTAGGGTTGCTGCAGAAAGCACAATTGGCAAAGGAATGTTATTTTTAACAGGAGAAATTACAACTAAGGCAAATCTTGATATTGAAGCAATTGCAAAAGAAACAATTAAAGCCATAGACAAAGATTATGAAGATTTCAAGATAATTGTCAATATTTCATCTCAATCTCCTGAGATCAATGCTAAAGTTGATAATTCAACTGAATTAGGAGCAGGAGACCAAGGGTTAATGTATGGTTATGCTACAAATGAAACAAAAACATTTCTTCCAATACCTTTTGTACTTGCAACAAAATTAATTTCAGACTATGAAGTTAAACTTGCTTCTGTAAATAGTAATTATAAATTTGATTCTAAATCACAAGTTTCTTATGATTACAAAAATAAAAGATTAGTTAACATCAATATGTCAGTTCAACATGACAAAGATATTGATTTAGATACTCTAAGAAATGAAGTTAAAGAATTAATATTCGATACTGTTAAAAATTTTGAAGAAAATAACAATATCAAAATACTTGATGACAAAACAGACATTATTATAAACAATGGTGGAACATTTATCATGGGTGGAGCAATTGCAGATTCAGGTTTAACTGGTAGAAAAATAATTGCTGATACATATGGTGGATGAGGTCGTCATGGTGGGGGAGCATTCTCTGGAAAAGACTACACTAAAGTTGATAGATCAGCTGCATACTATTCAAGATATGTTGCTAGGAAAGTTATTGAAGCTAATTTAGCTGACATAATTGAAATTCAAGTGTCATATATAATAGGACAACCAAAACCAGTTACAATTAATTTTGAGACTTTTGAGACTAATAAAGTTTCACTAGAAGAAATATCAGATTTTATTTCAAAATTTAATTTCAGTTTATCAAATATTATTGAAGAACTTGATCTTAAAAATATTGATTATAGAAAAACAACTGTTGGTGGACATTTTGGTAAAAAAGAACTACCTTGAGGATAGTCTTAGAATAATCAAAAGATTTTATGGGTATAATTTAAATATGAGTAAGCAAATACAATGATATCCAGGACATATGTCCAAAACACTTAGGGAATTTAAAGAAATATCAAAGAAAATTGATGTTTTCATTATAGTCTTAGATGCTAGAGCACCTAAATCAACTTGATTAGACAATTTTAGTGAGTTAATAGGGAACAAAAAAGTAATGATTGTAATTTCTAAAACAGATTTAGTAAACAAAAGTGATTTATCTGATTGAGTCAAAATGAATAAAGATAAATTTGATGATGCGTTTTCATTAAATCTTACAAATCAAAAAGCTGTTAAACAAACTATTATAAAAAGTTTAAATAATTTAAAGTTCAAATCACTTCTTCCTAAAATTGCAATCCTCGGGGTTCCAAATGTCGGTAAATCAACATTGCTAAATATTTTAACTAGTGGAAAAAGAGCAAAAGTAGAAGACAAACCTGGAGTTACAAAGCAGGCAGATTGATATCAGTTTGAAAATAAATATTGAATCTTAGATACTCCTGGTGTACTTCAACCAAAATTCAATTCTAAAGAACAAGGAATTATTTTAGCTTCTATAGGATCAATTAAACTTGACATTCTTCCATTAGAAGAAGTTGCTAAAGGATTAATTAAACTATTAAACTCAAAAGGAGTTAATACTGGTTTTACTGACATTGATATAGATTTCCAAAAAGGTATTGCCAATTTGCATAAACCTGAAGAAAATTACTATAAAGAAATTATTAGAAATTTTCAATCTAATAAATATGGAAAAATAATTTTGGATAC